>JASHQN010000112.1 GCA_030039135.1 Thermoplasmata archaeon
GTACGGAGGATGGTCGCAGTGGCCTCCACAGCGCGCGAGAAGTCCCCCTCGGTCTCGAAGACGGCGAGGTTGACTTGGGCCCGCGTACCTCGCTCTTCGAGGACCAAGGCGGCCACGCAGCCCGGTTGCTGACGGAGGGCCCTCGCATGGTCGAGCCCCGCCTGGACTAGCTCGCCCATCCTGCCCGGCTTCGCCTGGACCGTCACCATCCCGCAGAACATCTCCCACCGCGTCGGGCATTGATGCTCGGGGGCTAAAGCACCTCGTGCCGCGGGGCGCGTCGTCCCCTACCCGGGAAAGACCAATAGGTAGAGCTCGTTGCGCTCGGCCGTCCCGCCGCGGGCGGGCCCTTACGTTCGATGGACGCGATCAGCGAGATCCGCAAGCGTCGGTTAGCTCTGGGCGTCTCTCTCCGGGAGCTCGCGAGAGCCGTTGGGCGGAGCGATGCGACCCTTTCCCGTATCGAGCGCGGCCGGATCCGACCTTCCTATGAGCTTGTCCAAGCGATCATGGGGTACCTCGAGGCCCTCGAGGGCCACGCCGCCCCCAAGCTGACGGTCGGCGAGATCATGAACCGGACGCTCGTGACGATCGACTCGGCCGCCTCGCTCACAACGGCCGCCCAGCGGCTCGAAAGCGGGGCGTTCTCCCAGCTGCCGGTCGTGGACGGCGGACGGGTCGTGGGCGCGGTGTCCGAGTCCGGTCTCCTCCGCGCACTCGGTGACCCCGGCTCGAAACGCGCGAGAGTGCGCGACATCCTCGAGAGTGCCTACCCGATCGTGGACGAGGGGTTCCCGGCCGAGATGCTTCCCGCCCTCTTCGGACGGTACCCCGCGGTGCTTGTCGCGCGAAAGGGGGAGCTCGTCGGCATCGCGACGAAGGCCGACCTGATCCGGGACTCCGGGGAACGGCGCTCCGGCGACCCCCGGGGCACTAGCGACGCGGGGCGTTGGCGGCACGGACGCCGCTGAGCAGAGCACGGACGATGAGGTCCGCCGCGATCGTTCCGAGACGATCCGCCAGCACCCCGGGTCGCTCCTTCCGGTGGGTCGGCGTCGCGGCTCCTGTGGAAGCGGCGAACAGGACGTCGCCGTCCACGGAGCTCTGGAACGGCCAGATCGCGCCGGCGAGTCCGGCGTGCGCGATCGCGGCCGCCCGAGCGAGGGTCGGGCGATCGACGGGAAGATCGGTGACGAGGAGTGCGAGCGTGGTCCCCGAAATCCTCGCTGTCCGATACGACTGGGGCCCGGGGGGCACGATCCGGTCTCCCGGCCCTCGTGCCCCCGCGACCCACGCTCCGGCCGCGGGATCGCGGATCGCACCGGCCGGGTTGGCAGCGACCAGCACCCCGATGCTGGCGCCCCCACCGAGCCGCGTCGCCGCGCTCCCAATCCCGCCGCGCATCGCTCGCGCCCGACCGCGGTACTTCCCGACGGTCGCTCCCGCTCCCGCGCCCCGTCGACCTTCGGCCACCGGGCTCCGGTCCGCCCGGCGCGCGGCCTCGTAGCCGAGCGGAAGGTAGTCCGGGAGCGGCCCGATACGTCGGGGGAGGTCGAACAGCGCCGCACCGGATATCGGCACCACGGCGTTCGGGTTGTCGAACGCGGAGTGGCCGCCTCCGGTTTCGAGGATCCTCGTGCGGATCCCTCGGGCCGCGTCCAGGCCGAAGAGGCTGCCTCCGCTGAAGAAGACCGCCCATCGGCGGCCGAAGGTGGCGTCCAGCGAGAGCGAGGCGATGTCGTAGGTGGCTGACGCCCCGCCCCGGACATCGACGATCGTGGGCGCGGGCTCGTCGAAGAGCGCCACGGTGACCCCGCTCTCGCCCTCCGGGGTCTCGGCCTGACCGACTCGGACGCCGCGGACGACGGTGAGCGTGGGAGCGCCCCGAGGCATCGCGCGTGGGAAGGCGACGCGACCGAAAAGGCCTGACGGTGACCGGCTTCCGCGCGAACCCTCGCGCCGACTTTATCTTCTGGGCGTTCTCGGCCCGCGTCGATGCCGCGTCGAGAGAAGGAACCGACGGTCGCGGTCGAACCCCCGGCCGGATTCCGCATCGAACGGGGCCTCCCCGTGGGCCGGTATCCGCTGTTGACCGCGTTTCCGGGCCTCGATCGACTCTCGCTGGCCGCGGCGGTTGAGCCGGATCCGGAGCAGCGGGCCCTCCTGTTCGAGAACACGCTCGTGGAGATCGCCGACGCCGACCTGTGGATGTACGTGGCCCCTTGGGAAATCCCTCCGCAGTTCCGAGGGCGGTGGCGTCCGGTCGTCGCCCGAGGGACGGACTGCATCGTGATCGGAGACACCCATCTCAAGGAGAGCCCGGCGCTCATGCTCTTCATGGACATCTTTCACGAGCTCTGCCACGTTCGCCAGCGGCATGCGGGCGCCAACCTCTGGCCGGATGGGGTGCGCTACGTCGACCGATGGACGGAGATCGAGGCGTACCGGCTCGTCGTCGACGAGGCGCGGCGCCTCGGTGCTCCCCCGGAGTTCCTGCGTGACTACCTCAAGGTCGAGTGGATTTCCCCCGAAGAGCATCGCGAGCTGCTCACGACGCTGGACGTACCTGCGAAGTAGATCCCGGTGCTCTCCCGGCGCCCGGCGGTCGAGGCGCAGCGCGTTCTGCGTTCCGCAGGAACGCGGCCTTTATCCTTCGACCCTCGGCCTATCGGTCCCACCGCGGGGGTTGCACGGCGGGTCATGGACGTCAAGGCCCATCCGCCGATCCGGCCTTCCTCCAGCGACCTGTGGTTCCTCTCCTACCTACCGCTGGCGATCTCCGACGGGATCGCGACGCCCCTCATCCCCCTCCTCGCGCTCCAGAAGTTCTCGGCCTCCGCCTTCGCGGTCACGATCATCATCGCGGCGTCGGCGATGAGCCAGGTCCCGTTCACGATCCTCTGGGGGAACCTCTCCGATCGCGTGGCGCACCGGAAGTACTTCCTCGTGGGCTCGTTCCTCGCGACCGGCGCGAGCATCATCGCGATCGCCCTGGCCCACGACATCCTCACGTACTTCTGGCTCAACATCGTCGAAGGGCTTGCGTCCGCGGCCAGCGCCCCGATCGGCACGATGCTCCTGCTCGAGACGCGGCACAAGCGCTGGTGGCCCACCGACATCGGGCTGTTCGGGCTCATCTCGGGGCTCGGCTCCACGGTCGGTCTCGGAGTGGGGTTCCTGTGGCTGTTCGTCATCGGCGTCAACCAGAACGTCATCACCGCGATGACGGCCCTCCTGATCCTATCCGGCGTGCTCGCGCT
>JASHQN010000113.1 GCA_030039135.1 Thermoplasmata archaeon
GGGCTGGCCGCGAAGGGTGGCGGCGTGAGCCTCCCGGGGACGCTCTGGCTGTACCTCCTTCTCGCCGGCGCCTCGACCGCCCTCGTCACGGCCGGCGGGAACGTGCTCAACGACATCCTCGACCTCGAGGGCGATCGGGTGAACCACCCCGACCGACCGCTCGTCACCGGCGCGATATCAGTCGCGAGCGCCCGCATGCTCGCAGTGGGCCTGTTCGTCGCCGGCATCGAGGTCGCGATCCCCGTCGCGATCGCCGAGCCGCTGGTCGGGCTCATCCTCGCGATCGCCGTCGGGGCGCTCCTCGGCTACGAGTTCGGACTCAAGGCCCGAGGGCTCGCGGGCAATCTCGTCGTCGCGATGCTCACGGGCCTCGTCTTCCTGTACGGCGGGGCAGCCGCCGGCAATGCGCTCCTCCTCGCGCCGTTCGCCGGCATGGCATTCTTGGCGACGCTCGGTCGCGAGATCACCAAGGACATGGAGGACGTCGCGGGGGACGTCGGACGCCGCACCCTCCCGATGACCCACGGCGTCAGGACCGCGAGCGCGTCGGTGCGGGGCTCGGTCGCGGTCGCGATCGCCCTCAGCTTCGTACCGCTCGCCTGGTTCGTCTCGCTGGCTACCCTCGCCGGGATTATGTACCTCGTGCTGGTCCTCGCCGCGGACGCGGTGTTCGGGCTGTCGATCGCCTATCTCCCGGACCGCCTGCACTGGGAGCAGACGATGAGCAAGGTCGCCATGACGATCGCCCTGTTCGCCTTCTTGGCGGTGGCGTTCCGGTGACCGCCGTGCGTCCGACCGGGCCCGTCGAGTCTCGGCTCCTGCGCGAGCTCGCGGGGGGTCCGATCCACTTCACGTTGATCGATCCGGACAAGTCGCCGGGGGATCGAGCGGCGGCGCTCGCTCGCGGCGCCGTAGAGCAGGGAAGCGACGCCGTCCTGCTCGGCGGCTCGACGGGGATCTCGCGCGAAGTGATGGGCTCGGCGGCGAAGGCGATCAAAGCCGCGGTCGACGTCCCGGTGATCATCTTTCCCGAGGGCCCCGGCTCCTTGACCCGCGAAGCGGACGCCGTGTTGTTCATGAGTCTCCTCAACTCCCGCAACCTCGATCTCGTCATTCGGGCTCACGCCCGAGCGGCGCCCGTCGTGCGGGCCCTCGGGCTCGAGCCGATCCCCCTCGGCTACCTCGTCGTCGCGCCGGGGATGCGCGTCGGCGAGGTGGGCCAGGTCGACGCGGTGGGCCGTGACGACTCCGCCTCGGCGTTGGGCTACGCGCTCGCGGCCGAGTACCTCGGGATGCGGTTCGTGTACCTCGAGGCGGGGAGCGGGGCACCTGCCCCCGTTCCGGCGACGATGGTGAGGGCGGTACGCGACGCGCTCTCGATCCCGCTCGTCGTCGGCGGCGGGATCCGGAGCGCGACGGAGGCGAGCACGCTCCTCGCGGCCGGTGCGCAGGTCCTCGTGACCGGGACGATCACCGAAGAGCAGGGGCTGGGACCGGAGTTCCGCGGCATCCTCGAGGAGGTGCGACGCGCCCGTGGCCGGTGATGTCGATCGCGATGCAGACGCGCCCCGCGCGGCGGTGCACCGCGGCACGATGCTGTTCCGCGCGCCCTCGATCCCGCTCGCCCTCGCCGCCATCCTGGCGCTCAGCGCCGCGCTCGCGGCCACCCTCTGGTGGCCCGATGTCGCGACCTTCGCGGAGGGCTTCCTTGCCGTCTTCGCCGCGCCCGCGGTGGTCGGAGGTCTTCTCACGACACCGGTCGCCGGGGCGCTCGGTGGTCGTTTCGAGTATCGTCGCTCGGCGTTCCTCGCGATGACCGTGCTCATCCTCCAGCTGCCGCTCGCCGTGATCTGGCGCGGGGCGCTTCTCGCGTGGCCCGGGCCGACGCCGGGCGTTGCCTACCTCGGCGTCTTCCTCCTAGGACCCGCGGTCTGGTGGCGCGAGATGAGCCTGTTCGGCGTGTCGCGACCGAGCCACGCCCGGTCCCTGCCCGCCGCCCTTCTCCAGCCGGTTCTCTCGTTGGTGGGGTTCTTCGTGGTCGTTCCGCCGAGCCTTTCGGTCGCCGTCGCGGCCCTTGCGTTCTTCGTGATCGGATTCGCGTGCGCGGCCGTTCTGTTGCGGGCGGCCGACCGGCCGATGCGACGCGAGTTCCAGACTTCGGGGATCTCGTTGATCCGTCCACTCCTCGACCACGTCGCGCTGAGAGACCCCGCGTCGACGGGGGCTCTCGAGGGGTTCTTCGATCGGTTCTCGTTCCCCGCGGACGTTCGCACCGGCCTCCTCACGTTCGTCGGGGACGGCCGCGTCCGTGCGACCGTCGCGCTCCCCGCGGTCCACCCCGGCCCGTTCGCGGCGCTCGGCGCGAGCGACCTCCCGAGCAAGCTCTCCGAACGGCTCGGCGCCGAGGCCGGGGTCGTCCTCGTTCCGCACACGCCCTCCGACCACGACCTGGACCTGCCGACGGGGGCCGAGGTCGACCGCGTCGCGGCCGCCAGTCGCGAGCTGCTCCGATCGACCGGCCCGGCGCTCCCGGCCCGTGCCAGCCCGCTCGTCGCGCCGTACGCCGGAACGGTCGCGCGCGCACAGTGGCTCGGGGACGTCGCCCTCGTCGTCGTGAGCCAGGCACCGGAGCCGACCGACGACATCGCCTTCAGCGTAGGGGACCGCATCGACCGGGAGCTCGGTCCGAACGCGGGAGGCCCCCGGATCGCCCTCATCGACGCGCACAACTCTTACGTGGAGGGGAAGGGCGACATCAGCTACGGGACCCCCGCGGCCGAGAAGCTCGTCGTGGACGCCCGTGCCGCGATCGCCGGCGCGCGCGCCGCAGCCCGCGACGGGCCTATCGAGGTCGGGGTCGCGGTCCGGTCCAACTACAGCATCGCGCTCGACGGAATCGGTCCACAGGGACTCCGCGCGCTCGCCATCCGCGCCGCCGGCCGGACCACCGGCTACGTTCTCATCGACGGGAACAATCTCGTCACCGGCTACCGTGCCCCGATCGTGCGATCGCTCGAAGAGGTCGTCGATGTCGCCGAGGTGATGACGACGGACAACCACGTCGTCCACGAGGTCGACGGCGGCATCAACCCGGTGGGGGAGCGTCGGACGCTCGAGGCGCTCCGCCGCGACGCGGCGGAGACGCTTCGGGCGGCGGTCGCCGATCTCGCCCCGGTCGAACTCCATTACGGGACCAAGGAGGTACCCGGCGTCAAGGTCCTCGGACCTGGCTTCACCGCTCGGCTTTTGACCTCGCTCGGCGACACCCTCTCGATGTTCACGAACATGGCGGTCGCCACCTTCCTCCTGCTCGTCATGAGCTCGCTGGTCGTCACCTTCGTGCTCAAGTGAGGGGGGAGGCACCGCGTCCGGCGACCTGGCTCCCCGCGAGGCGATCCAAGCGCTCGGGGATGAGGAAGCGCTCCGGCTCCTGACCCAGCTCGTCGCGACCGCTCCGACGAACGTCGAGGACCCCGTCCACGGCCGCTGGGACAAGTCGAACTACTTACGGGCGGCCGACGTGATCGTGCGCGCGGCGCGAGCCGCGGGCCTCGCGACGAGGATCTACGACCCGGTCGTGAGCGGTGACGTCCCCGGCGACTGGCACGGATTCAACCGACCGAACGTCGTCATCGACCTCGACGCGGGCGCCCAAGAGACCGTGTTGATCCTCGCGCATTACGACGTGGTCCCTGTCCCGCCCGAGCAGCTCGCGCGGTGGAAGAGCCCGCCCCACACGCTCACCCGGCGGGCGGACGGCCGACTCTACGCACGCGGCGCCGCGGACGATCTGGGAAGCGGGGTCGTCGCGTCGCTCCTCGCGATGCGCCGCCTCGCGACCGGCCCGAGCCCCCCGCCGCGCAACGTTCGGCTGCTCGCGTGCTGCGACGAGGAGACAGGCGGCGAGGGCGGGATCGACGCCATCAAGGCCCACGACGATCGCCTCCCGCCGGACAGCCTGGAGCGAATCCTGCGCGCGGACGTCGCGCTCATCCCGGACGGAGGCCCGCAGACGATCGCCGGTTCGAGCGGGCTCGCCGTGCTCACCGCCGGCTTCGCAGGCCCCGTCCCGCTTCGGGAGGCTCTGGCCTACGGGGAGGCCCTCGTCGGGCTCGACGAGGTCGCCCGCACCTGGCGGTCGGTGTACCTCTCGCCGGACTGGCCCGACCGGCACGCTCCCGAGCCGTTGATCACGGGCCGGGCGACCGTCACTCAGTTCGAGATCACCGACGTCGCGCGCGATCCGGGCCATATTCGACTGCTCGCCGCCCACTCCGAGAACGAGGCGGTGAACCAGATCGCCCAAGCGGTCACGCTCATCATCGACGGACCGGCGAGCGAGGTCGAGACGCTCCGCGAGCGCCTTTCGCCGCTCGTTCCCCCGCCGTTCCGGTTCGAGCCAGCGGGGGCGACCGCGCTGTCGGTCCCCGAGGGCTCGCGCGCGCTCCAGCTCGTGGGTGAGTCCGGGCACGGCGGATACCCGCATCGCGCCCACAATCCTGTCCCCGTCGTCCTCACGATCCTTCGGGCAGCGATCGACCGCGGCTGGCTCGACGGACGCGCGACGGGCACTGCGGCGTTCGGGGTCGACCTCCGCCTCATCCCCGAGATGGAGCTCTCCGCGGGGTTGCGGGCCGCGTTCGACTACCTCGGCACCTGGACCGCCACGCACGCGCCGAACGCCCGGTACGAGGCGCCGCCCACTCGCTCGCGCGCGGGCTACGCGCTCCCCGTCGACGACCCGGCGGCGGTCAAGCTCGAGCGGATCGTCCGGGACACGCTCGGTGGCGACGGGATCCGCGGGGAGTACGGCGGGACGGACGCGAGCTCGCTGCGCGAGGTGCGCACGAGCTCGGGGCGGCCGCTTCCCGCGCTCGTCTTCGGCTGTATGGACCCCGAGTGCCACATCCATGAGGCCGAGGAGAACGTGGATCCGGCGAAGATCGCCGCGGTCGCCTCCACGATCGAACGCTTCGTCCGCGAGCCCTAGCGGGGCCGCCCGTGTTGAACGCGCTCGAGTCGTCGGCCCTTTCGGTCCTGTGGCTCCTGCTCCCCGCCTACGTCGCGAACGCGTTCGCGACGCTCCCTCGCGGCCGAGGCCCTCCGATGGACTTCGGGCGCATCTGGCGTCGCGACGGCCGCCGGATCCTCGGCCCATCGAAGACGTGGTCGGGCTTCTTCGCGGGGGGATTCGGCGCGATGCCGATCGGGCTCCTCGAGGCGTGGCTGATCCTTCTCGCCCCGCCGAACCTCCAGCTCGTCCCGCGGTTCGCCTCGACGGTGCTCGGGGCCGTGCCCGTGGTCGCGATCCTCACCTTCGGAGCGATGACCGGCGACGCCCTCGGCTCGTTCATCAAGCGCCGCATAGGCTGGGAGAGCGGACGCCGCGCCCTCTTCCTCGATCAGCTTCCGCTCGTCCTCGTGCCCCTCGCGTTCGGCTTCGGGATCTATCCCGCGCTCTTCGTCAGCGTCTTCGCGAGCTGGGAAGCGGTCTTATGGCTCCTCGTCTACACGCTCGGGCTGCACGCGGCCTTCAACTGGATCGGCTACTGGCTCGGGCTGAAGAAGGTGCCTTGGTGACCCCGCACGCTCCTCCTCACGTCCCGGGCCGCGCCGAGGTAGTGCGGCTCTTGCTCGAGGCGGGGGCGGTCCGATTCGGAGAGTTCACCCTCGCCTCCGGCGAAACGAGCGACGTCTACGTGGACGTGAAGCGGGCCTGGACCGACCCGGACCGGCTCGCGGTCCTCGCTTCGGCCCTCGCGGCCCGCGCGGGGGAGGAGGATCGGCTCGCGGGGATGGAGCTCGGCGCGGTGCCCCTCGTCGTCGCGCTGGCCCTCGCAACCGGCAAGCCGTACGTCGTGCTGCGCAAGGCGGCCAAGGAGCACGGCACCCGTCAGGCGTTTGAGGGGGAGATCCCGCCGGGCTCTCGGGTCCTGCTCGTCGAGGACGTCACGACGACCGGCGGCAGCACGATCCGCTCGATCGAGATCGTGCGGGCGGCCGGCGGGGTCGTCGAGCGCGCGCTCGTCGTGATCGACCGGGAAGCCGGGGCACGCGAGCGGCTCGCCGAGGTCGGCGTACGGCTCGAGCCGCTCGCGACGCTCTCCGAGCTACGGAGCGCTCGGGCGTGACGGGCGTCCTGCGCCCGGACGCGACGGCCCTCTTCGCCGATCCCGCCGAGGCGAGCGCGATCTACGCGAAAGGATTCTTCGGCACGACGGCCTCGGGAGGAGGTCTCGAGCTCGACCGGTACGAGGCGGTCTATCTCGCGGAGATGGGACGGGCCGAGCTCGCCGGCCCGGGCGGCCGCCGGATCGGCTGGTCGACGATCTTCCGCCGGGCGGTGCGCGTCGACGCCGGCTTCGCGGTCCGCTATCTCGTGTACCGAGACCTCCGGCAACGGGGCTACGTGGTGCGCGCGAGCCCGCCGCCGGTCGCGTTCTCGGTGCTGCCGCGCGGCGGCACGCTCCACAAGACGCCCTCGCGCTACTGGGTGGAGGCCCTCAGCGAGCGGGTCCCGTTCGATCTCGCCCGCCTCTTCGATCTTGCGGAGCGAAGCCAGAGCGCGAAGAAGCTCCTCCTCCTCGCCCTCGTCGACGAGGAGTCGGACCTCACCTACTACCGCGTGCGGAGGGCCTCGCCGTCCGGCGCGCTCGCACCCTCGCCGATCCCCGCGCCGACCGAGGGCTGGCTCTCCGAGGACCGAGTGACGGTCCACGATCCCGCGGCCGTCGAGGCGCTCGGTCGCGCGCTCGCCTACGGCAGCCGGGTGGGCGATCGCCTCGAGCTCTCGCTGATCGAGGCGTCCTACCTCGTCGACACCGGGCAGCTCGTGCTGCGCGACGCGAAATCGGGCCGCGCGGTGACCGCCGACCGGCTCGAACGCCGGGGGCGACGGCTCGATCCGAGGTTCGGCGAGCGGAGCGCGGCGTACCGCGACCTGCGCGGCCGTCATCTCGTCGTCAAGACCGGATTCAAGTACGGCGCCCACTTTCGGGCGTACCCTCGGAATCCCGAGCACTCGCACGCGCGCTACCTCATCCAGGCGGTCCCGTCCTCCCACCGCAGCTCCTGGCCCGATATCGCGGGCGGCGTGCGCGTCGCGCAGGGGGTTCGAAAGGAGTTCGTGATCGCCGGCGTCGCGGACGAAGCGAAGGTCCGATTCCTTTCGCTCGAGCGGGTCCGGCCGTAGCCGAACGCAGGGTCGGCGACCGGTTTCCCGAGTGATCCGCGCGGGTCCCTGCGCCCTCGGGGCGTCGCTTCATATCGAGGGCGGCGGTGCCCCGCTCGTGCCGGGCGCGAGTCTTCCCGAGACGGTCCGGCCGTTGAGCCGCTTCAAGATCGATCTGTCGGGCGAGGCGCGGCGGTTCTTCCGTGAGAGGATTCGCGTCGCAGGAACCGGTCTCGGCCTCGGCCTCGCGTTCACCGCGATCGGTCTCTTCGAGGTCGGAGTCCTCGCTCCTCGGGGGCCGACCGTGGATTACGGGATCGCACTGCTCCTGATCGTTCTCGGCGCGGGGGTGTCGTTCATCAGCGTGTACTCCGGCCTGATCAACCCGGTCACAGGGATGCGAGGCAACGCGGCCGGGATCGTCTTCGAGCGACGTTGGGGACGCACGATCCTGTGGGAGTGGACCGATCCCGAGCTTCAGATCGACATCGACGACCGGAGCGCCGACTCTACGGCCAGCGAGAAGGAGCGGGGCCGTCTCTTCTTTGAGGGACCCGGCGGGGTCTACGGGAACCTGACGCCCGCCACGCTCGCACCGGTGCTCAACACCGCCCGCACCTACGGGGCGGCGGTGTCCGACAAGATCCTGGAGCAGCGCGACCGGAAGGGCGTCCATTCGCTGCGTCGGATCCGCGTGCGACCTCGCCCCATCCGATGAGCCCCGGCAGCGCCGGGCGTGTCGGGCGCGGCGCTCGATTTCCTCGGGCGCCGGCCGAGGCTCCGCGATGACCTTATCGTCACGGCGCGGAATCAGGTCGAACACCTACCGGCCCACGGATGGCGAGCTATCGGCTGCCCCAGCAACCCCAGTACGACCCTCAGTGGTCCCGGCTTCGGTCGGCGATCCTTCGCGCCCTACCGGGGTTCCGCGACGCTCCGACGACGCCGGTACCGCGGGGGGCCCGTCCGCCGTCCCCCGAGGACCCTCCGCTCGTCGGGGAGGCGTACGGGCGCACGTGGCTGGTGGCGTACCGACGGCCCACGTTCTTTTTCCCAGACCAGACCCTCAACGTGGTCACCGCGATCCGCTGGGACGACCCGGAACGGTTGATCCTCTACGAGACTCCCTGGCTCTATATCGGGGGGCGTCCCCGGATATTCTCCCGACTGAGCCCGGACCTCGAGAGGATCATCGAGAAGCAGCGGAGGGCCGAGCGGAACCTCGTGGGGTATCAGACGGGGGACTCCGGGTTCGACCGAGACTGGGCGTTCTACGCGTACCGCTCGCGCCCTTCGGTGGTGCTGCGCGATCCGGATCGCCGCAGTTGGCTAAAGGGGCTCGCCGATCTCCGCCCGCGGCGGGGAAGCGATTTCCCCACGATCGCGTCGCTCGGAACGACCGCCTCCCTAGGCGTGGTCGTCAGCGACTCCGACGAGACCGTGCGCCAGGCCAAGACCCTCGTGCCTTCGTTCGGCCACATCCTGGACGCGATCGAGGTATCCACGGGCAACATCCCGGCGAGCCGGCTTCCGCTCACGATGGACCTCCTGCCCGACGGCACGGGCTACCCTTCGCCCACGCTCCGGTTCCGCTGCGTCTCGTGCGGTCAGCAGTCGCACCCTCGCTACGTTCCGGATTTCCAGACCGAGATCTGCGCCCAGTGTCGCAAGGGGCTCTACGCTTCCGGGTGAGTGCGCAACCGTCCGCCGTCGTCGGACCGAGCCCGAAGCTGCGCCCCCTGACTGACCTGTCACGCGAGCACTACGCCCATCCTGGGTGTGCACTAACGGCTCGGCCCGGGGGCCCCGAGTGGGTGGGGCCGGATC
Source organism: Thermoplasmata archaeon (assembly GCA_030039135.1). Taxonomy (GTDB): domain Archaea; phylum Thermoplasmatota; class Thermoplasmata; order Lutacidiplasmatales; family UBA184; genus Lutacidiplasma. The sequence continues at coordinate 8,999 of JASHQN010000113.1, forward strand.
AGGGAGCCGACCCGGTCGCGGGGACGCCCATCCTGCCCGATGCCTCGTCGATCGTCCGGTCGGCGTCCGCCCGGGCCATCAACTGCTCGACCTCGACCAGGTCCTTCGTCCGGTAGCCGCTGTAGATGCCCCAGACATACACAACCGCGGCGAACACCAGGAAGATCGGCGTGTCCCACGGGGTCGCGATGTAGCCGTTCACGTGGATCAGGAGCCCCCCGACCTGGGTCCAGGAGTTGTAGACCGTGAAGAAATTGATGAGGTACATCCCGAACAGCAAGACGAGGACCCAGAGGCCGGCGCGGTACATCTGCTTCCCGTCGGGGTTCGATCGCATGTAGCCGATCGCGGTCGGCACGGCGACGATGAGCAGGAGACAGACGTAGTAGATCGCGAACGTCATGATCAACGTGCCATCGGACTGGGGCGGCTTACTCGGCGAGAGCGAAACGACGTCTCCGATGTAGAGGTAGATGTACCCGTAGACGGTGACGGCCACCGTCAACACGAGCTGAACGATCCCGATCGCCCACGATGTGCCCGACGAGAGTCCCATGTTCCGGGGCGCGTAGAAGAAGTAGAATACCGGCAAAACCAGGAAGATGACGGTCATCACGTAGAACAGGCCGCCCCACATCGTCCAGTAGATCACGAACGCCCCGCCGATGAACGCGACCGCTCCGATCCAGAACGCCGCCGGCAGCCGGTACGGTCGTTTCATGTTGGGTGAGTGCCGCCGCAGCGCGAGGAGCGTGAGCGGGCCCATGATCAACGAGACCGCGAAGGCGTCGGTGACGAACTCCGCGAACAGGAACCACGAAGGGAAGGGAGCGATAAAGATCCCGCCGACCACCGTCGTGACGATCAGCGCGATCCAGGGGATGCGGGTCCGCTGCTGGATCCGCAATAGCGGCTTCGGGTAGAACCCATCCGCGCCCACCCCGTAGACGGCCCGGGTCGCTTCCCCGAGGAAGACCCAGCCCGTTCCCGCGGGCGATATGACGGCGTCCGCGAGCAGGAAGGCCGCGAAGCCGCCGAGCAGCGCGGGACCGGCCTCTTTCATCACGTTGTAGAAGGGTGCGGTGTGAAGCGGGCCCGAGGCGAGCCCCGACCAGTTGCCCGGGACGATTCCCGCGGCCGTCCAGTTGACCGCGCCGATGAAGACCACTTGGAGCAGCACGTAGAGCACGACCGCCGCCGAGATCGAGAGCACGATCGCCCGCGGCGCATCCCGCTGCGGGTTCTTCGCCTCGCCCGAGAACTGGGCGGCTCCGCGGAACCCGAGGTAGGCGAACCCGATGCCGGCGGTCGGGATCGACGTGAAGATGCCCGGCCATCCGAACGGAGCGAAGCCGACGGCGACCGTCAGGTTGCTCGAGTGGAACACTGTGAACAGGAAGATGATCGTCAACGCTGGGATGATGAACTTCCACCAGGTGACGACCGTGTTGAAGGCGCCGAGGAACCGTACGCCTACGTAGTTCAGGAAAAAGAACCCGATCAACAGGAGGATGGCGATCCCGACGCCCTGGCTCGTGAGAAGTCCGTTGGAACCCAC
>JASHQN010000114.1 GCA_030039135.1 Thermoplasmata archaeon
CCCGTGGTCGGGGTGGCGTTCTCGTGCATCGCCACCATTCCCGTCATTATCCTCACGGTCTTCCTCCAGAAGTACCTCAAGGGCGAGGACCTGGCGGCGGGGGTGCGCGGATGACGGTGAAACTTCGGTTCGACCGGGTCTCGAAGCAGTTCGGCAAGCGGATGGTCGCCGACGACATCACGCTCGACGTCGACGCGGGCGAGTTCTTCGTCATCCTCGGCCCGTCGGGCGAAGGAAAGTCAACGCTCTTGCGGATGGTTGCCGGCATCGAGCCCGTCGACGCCGGACGGATCTGGATCGACGGGAAGGAGGTGACCCACCTCGCCCCGAACAAGCGCAACATCGCGATGGTCTTCCAGAACTACGCGCTCTACCCGAACCTGAACGTCTACCGGAACATCGCGTTCCCGCTGAAGATGCAGTACTTCCCGGCCAACGAGATCGACGCGAAGATCCGCGACGTCGCGAAGAAGCTGGGGATCACGGAGATCCTCGACCGCCGGGTCAACCAGATCTCGGGGGGCCAGCAGCAGCGGGTCGCCCTCGCCCGGGCGATCGTGCGGAACCCGACCCTCTTTCTGCTCGACGAGCCTTTGTCGAACCTCGACGCCCGGGTGCGGTTCTCCGCCCGGGCCGAGCTCAAGAAGATCCAGAAGGACCTCGGCCAGACGTTCCTGTTCGTGACGCACGACCAGAAGGAGGCCGAGGTGCTCTCCGACCGCACGGGCGTGATCCACCAGGGCGTCTTCGAACAGGTCGGACCGTTCTCCGACCTCTACGAGCGCCCGGCGACGCGATGGATCGGCGACTTCGTCGGCGACGTCCCGATGAACTACCTGCCGTGGCAGGAGGCCGGAACGCAGGGCGAGCTCGGCTTCCGACCCGAATGGGCCGAAGTGACGCCCGAGGGGCCCGAGTCCGCGACCGTCCAGGTCTCCGAGCGCGTCGGGGACTTTTCCTACCTGCTCTGCACGATGGCGAACGGCTGGAGGATCTACCTGCGCAGCCTCCGGACCGTCGCCCCTGGCACCGAGGTCCGGTTCAACGTCCTCCGCCACATCTTCTTCCGGGAGGACCAGTTGCCGGCAGGCCCCAAGACCGCCGAGGCGGCCGAGGGTCCGGTCGCGCCCCCGCCCACCGGCCCGCTCGGCTGAACGGCGCCGGACCGTCGCTCGTCAGGGGACCGGCCGGGCCCGCCGGGTGAGAAAGAGCGTCCAGGAGAACCCGCGGCGATCGAGCCGAGCCATGTAGTCGTGGCCGACGACCGTCGATGAGGAACCGGTCCGCAAGAGCTCCACCGGGGAGGCCCAAACGGTCGGGGGGAGTGGGACCGTCACCGTCGCCGGTTCGGGGGCGAAGTTGTAGAGGCCGAGGAGCCGGTACTCGGCGGACGGCCGCCAGAACCCGAGGACCGGCGAGTCGCCGAGCTCGATGCCTTCGAACCGCTCAGAACCGAAGACCGCCGCGTGCGACGCGCGGATCCGCAAGAGCGTGCGTACCCGCCACAGGAGCGAACCCGGTTGCCGGTCCTCGTCCGCGACGTTCCGCGCGGCCGGAGCGAACGGAGCGTCCGTGACGATCGGGCGGGTGAGCTCTTCCGGCGGCGCGGTCGAGAAGCCGCCGTTCGGGCCGCTCGACCACTGCATCGGCGTTCGGACCCCGTCGCGGTCGGTGAGATCGAGCCGGTCCCCCATCCCGATCTCGTCGCCGTAGTAGAGGTAGGGAGACCCCGGGAGGCCGAGGATGAGGGCGGTGAGCAGGACGATCGACGAGTCGTCCCCCTTGAGAAGCGGTGCGAGACGCCGGCGGATCCCGTTGTGGATCCGCGCTCCCGGCGTGCTGTCGAACTCGCGGAAGAAGAGCGCGCGCTCCTCGTCGCTGACCTGCTCGAGGGAGAGCTCGTCGTGGTTCCGGAGGAAGTAGGCCCACCCGCAATCGCCCGGGACCCCGGGGAGCGTCGCGCGGAGCACGTCGAGCACCCGCTTCGGGTTCTGGTCCCCGATCGAGAGGAAGAAGTTCGGCATGGCCGGAAAGTGAAGAACCATCTGGAACTCCTTGCCTTGGTCGAAGTAGGCGACGGTCTCGGGGACCGACTGGTTCGCTTCCGCGACGAGCGCCGTCCCGGGGAACTCGGCGTCCATCATCGCGCGCAGGGTCTGGAAGAACTGGTGGACCTCGGGGAGGCTCTGGCACTTCGTCCCTTCCCGCTTGTAGAGGTACGGGACGGCGTCGCATCGGAAGCCGTCGAGCCCCCGGGCGAGCCAGAAGCGGGCGAAGTTGAGCATCTCGGCGTGCACAGCCGGCGTGTCGTAGTTGAGGTCGGGCTGCCACGCGAAAAACCGGTGGAAGTAGTACTGCCCCGCGGCGTCGTCCCACGTCCAGTTCGAATGCTCGTAGTCCGGGAACATCAGGCGGGCCCGGGAGAACTCCTTGCCCGTGTCCGACCAGAGGAACCAGGAACGATAGGGCGAGGACCGGTCCTTGCGGGCCTCCTGAAACCACGGGTGCTGGTCGGAGATGTGGTTCGTCACGAGGTCGCCGAGGACGCGGATCCCGCGTGCGTGCGCCCCCTCGACGAGCGCGGCGAGGTCGTCCATCGTCCCGAACCGGGGATCGACCCGATAGTGGTCGGAGATGTCGTAGCCATCGTCCTTCCAGGGCGAGACGTAGAACGGTAGGAGCCAGATCGCCCCGACCCCGAGGTCCCGAAGGTAGTCGAGCTTCTCCGTCACGCCGGCGAGGTCGCCGATCCCGTCGCCGTTGCTGTCGTAGAACGACCGGACCGGCAGTTCGTAGAACACGACGGTGCGGAACCAGTCGGGGGCGCGGAGATCGGACTCGGTCGGTGACATCGGTCGACGCCGGCGAATGACGACGACCTCGCCAAAACGCTTCCGCCGGACCCGCTTACGGTCCGCTCGCCGGTACTCCCGTGAGTCCCGCGCACACGGTGTAGAGCTGCGCCGCCGCGGCGAGGTCCCGGGACGCCGGATCGCCGGGGTTCACCTTCCGGCTCGAGAAGTACTCGCCCGAGACCGAGGCGACCGAGGGGTCGGTGGCCACGAAGATCGGCGTGATCGCCCCCCGACGGACGCTCTTGCCGAAGAGGAAGCCCAGGACCCGGATCGCCGCGGCGACCCCTCCCCCGTTGTTCTGGGCGAACCCCGAGGCGACGAACCCCGGATGCACGGCGTTGACCGTCACGCCCGTCCCGCCGAACCGTCGCGCGAACTCCCGGGTGAGCAGGATGAGCTCCAGCTTGGAGGTCCCGTAGGCGCGGTAGCCGGAGAATTGCCGCGCTCCCTGGAGGTCCGTGAAATCGATCTTCGCCCCGCGGTGGGCGGCGGACGCTATGTTCACGACCCTTGCGGGGGTCGCGGCCCGCAGGCGGTCGGCAAGCAGGTACGTCAGCAGGAACGGAGCGAGGACGTTCAAGGCGAAGGTCCGCTCGAGGCCGTCCGCGGTGACCTCTCGCCGGACGAAGTACGCCCCGGCGTTGTTGACGAGGCCCTGGATCGCGGGGTACCGGCCGGCCAGCTGGGTCGCGAGCGCGCGTACGTTGGCGATCGACGCGAGGTCCCCGCCCGTGAGCGCCTCCACGCGAGAGTTACCCGTGGCCCGAGCGATCTCGGAAGCGACAGCCTGAGCGCGCACCCCGTCCCGCGCCACGATCACGGTCGTGAACCCTCGGGCCGCGACCCCGCGGGCGATCTCCGCCCCGATCCCCGAGGCACCGCCGGTGACCACAGTGACGCCCGGTGGCGGTGGAGGGGCGGACGGGGCACCCATGTTCTGCACCAGGATGCAGTACCCGGGGTCAAATGTGGTTTCGGGGTCCCCTCTAACTGAGACGGTATTCCCGGCGACGGGAATCGTGGAGCGAGACGTACTCCTGGACCAGGCCCTGCCGCCGGAGCGAATCGAGGGCGCTCTGGACGGTGCGACGGGGCAGGCGGGACATCTGGGCGAGCTGCGACTGGTCGAGACCGTGGTAGGTCTCCAACAGGAAGAACAGGAACTTGGCCGCCGGAGGGCCCCGCACCGACTTGCTGGTCCGGATGGTACCCAGGGTTTCCGCGCGCAGGCCGTGACGCTGTGACGCGAGGGCCGCCACGGAGGCGGGCGCCACGTTGCCGAGGTTGACATCGGCACCGAGTTCCCGGATGAGCTCGACCTGCTGGAACTCGAGCGGGGCCTCGAAGATCAGGTCCTCGATCGGGTGTTCCGCGACGATCGAGCGGACCCAGTCCCATTTGATCGCGCCGTCCGAGTCGTAGATCCCCACCCCCCGACCCGACTCCCGACTCTCCAAGATCACCTTCCGAGGGCCGAGGGACCGGGCATGACCGACCTGAGCGATCGTTTCTTTGAGCGAGAGCTGGTAGTGCGGGTCTTTCTTGCCGACCTCGATGAAGACGTCGAGCTTGCGCTCCCGCGCCAGCGTGGCGAGGCGCTCGATCTGCGAGGGCGCGAGCTCGATCACTCCGCTCGAGATCTCCACGAGGTCGAAGCCGAGCTCCTTGGCCTCGTCTAGGAACTGGGGCGCCCGTTCGTGCGTGACCGCATACTCGAGCAGGGTCCCGCCGGTCGACACCTCGATCGATGACTCGTGGTACGCCCGGATCCGTTCGCGAACGGCATCGCGGGGCACCAGCAAGGGGAGCCCCCAACCGAACTTCACGAAGTCGATGTAGGGCGCGTGCAGCGAGAGGTCCCGTGGCCCCGGACCTCCCAGACGGTCGAGCACGTGGGTGACGCCGGTCGCGCGAGGGCGCCGGACCGGGGGGATCGACTTCGGAAAGAAGGCGGTCTTGCTCTTCGACGTCGCGGAAACTGTCACGATGTGTTGAGCTCCTGCGCGGGAATTGCGTTCAAGGCGAGGAAATCCGGGTTAAATGCTCGCCGGTCCCTGCTCGCGGGTCGCTCCGGCGCGCTAGCCTTATCGAGCGAGGCCCGTGAACGCGAGCGTGGCCCGCGAACCCGAGCGACTCCTCATCCTCGGCCTCGACTCAGTCCCCGCCGACCTCCTCTTCGATCGGTACCGCCCGCAGATGCCGCACGTCGATCGGCTCCTCTCCCGGTCGACGTATGGGAACTTGAGGAGCACGGATCCCCCCATCACCGTTCCCGCGTGGGCGGTGATGTTCTCGGGCATGAACCCGGGAAGCCTCGGACTGTACGGGTTCCGCCACCGCCGGCCGTGGAGCTACTCCGAGATGTACACGCCGACCTCGCGGACCCTGCGCCACCCCATGCTCTGGGACCACCTCTCACGCGAGGGCCGTCGGGTCTGCATCATGGGGATGCCGCCCGGCTACCCACCTCCCGCGGTCAACGGGGTCTATGTCTCCGACTTCCTTACGCCGGATTCCGCCCGGGACTTCGTTGCCCCCGCGTCGCTCCGCGACGAGATCGACCGAGTCGCCGGCGGGTACGAGTTCGATGTGGAGTTCCGGGTGGACGACCGCGAAGGGATCGCGGAATCGCTCTATCGCATGACCCGCAAGCATTTCGCCGTGGCCCGGCACCTCTGGGCCCGAGAGCGGTGGGATCTCTTCGCCCTGCACGAGATCGCGCCCGACCGCCTTCATCACACGTTCTGGAAGTACATCGATCCCTCCCACCCGAAGCACGAAGACCAGCCTCGGTTCCGCTCGATCGTCGAAGGATACTACGAGCTCCTCGACCGAGAGATCGGATCCCTCCTCGAGGATGTCCCCGGCGACGTCCGCGTCCTCCTTCTTTCGGATCACGGCAGCCAGGCGATGCGGGGAGGGTTCTGTGTGAACGACTGGCTGATCGAGCGCGGCTACCTCACCCTCGCCGGCCCTAGGCCCGCCCCCGGCACTGCGCTCGAGGACGTGAAGGTCGACTGGACCCGGACCCGCGCGTGGGGAGCCGGGGGGTACTACGCACGGATCTTCTTCAACGTCAAGGGGCGAGAGCCCGAAGGGGTCCTGGACGCGACGCAGATCCCCCAGTTCGACGCCTTGCTTCGCAAGGACCTCCACGGGATCCGAGCTCCGGACGGCTCTCCGCTCGGCGTTGAGGTGTTCTCTCCCGAGGAGCGCTACGGCAAGGTACTCGGGGACCCCCCCGATCTCATGGTCTACTTCGGGGGCCTCACCTGGCGCTCCGCCGGCACCATCGGACATCCGTCCCTCTACCTCGACGAGAACGACACTGGACCGGACGACGCGGTGCACTCGCTCGACGGGATCTATTCGATCTCCGATCCGAAGGAAGGGGCGGGCCAGCCGGGGCCCACCGAGCAGCTGATCGACATCGCCCCTACCCTCCTCCGACTCTCCGGGCTTCCCGTTCCGAGCGACATGCAGGGTCGCGCGATCGAGCGGTTCGCCTGACCTCGGCTCGCCAACGAGGATCGGCGGTGGGACACGACCGTGCCGGGCACTCCACCGATCGTCGGCTCTCGTTCCCATCCGCGACGCAAAGACTCATTACGAGATGCGCGTCCGCGCGCTGGTGTCATGGCGAATCCAGGGTTCTGTGTCTGGCTGACGGGCCTTCCCGCGGCCGGCAAGAGCACGATCGCCGGGGAGCTCGCGGCGGAACTGCGTGCGCGCGGTTGGCCGGTGGAGCTCCTCGATGGGGAGGAGGTCCGGCAGTCGCTCAGCCCGGACCTCGGCTTCGACCGTGCGTCCCGGGAGGCCCATGCGGCCCGCCTCGCCTTCGTCGCGAGCCTCCTCGTCCGGCATGGGGTCGTCGCGATCGTGGCGGCGATCTCGCCGTATGCTTCGTCCCGCGACCGAGCCCGCAAGGAGATCTGCCACTTCGTGGAAACCTACGTCACGACGCCGCTCGCGGTCTGCGAGCGGCGCGACCAGAGGGGACTCTACCGCCGCGCCCGTGAGGGGCTGATCAAGGACTTCACCGGCGTCGACGATCCGTACGAGGTCCCGGAATCGCCCGACATCCGCGTCGACAACGTGGGCCGGACGGCCAAGGAGTCCGCACGCTTCGTCGCCGCCGAGCTCGAACGCCTCGGCTGGCTCCTTCCGGGCCGACCCTCCTCGTCGTAATCGGGGCTTCTCTGCAGTGGTCCGGGTGCCGGTGGCCGTCGACCGTGCCGACGGCCACGAGCCTTGAAGTACCCTACATATGAATCTACATACGTATGCCGTCCCGAAATATCGCCGTGCAACGCGACGTGTACGCTGCCCTGAAGAAGGAAAAGCGGGCCGGGGAGAGCTTCACAGATCTGTTCCTCCGCCTGCTTCATCAGCGGGGCTCGATCGACGAGATCCGCGGTGCTTGGGGGCCGTCGGGCGGGCCCGAAGACCTACGACGGCTCGAACGACTCCGTCGCCGAGGAGCCGGGGGTCGGGCATGAAGGGTCTCGACACCCCCGTCCTCCTGAGCCTCCTGCACGACTCCGGGGGCGCCCGCGACCTCCTGAAATCGCTGCGCGGTGAGGAGCTCGCGACCACCGAACTCAACATGTTCGAGCTCGAGGCGATCGCCGCAGAGGCCGCCGGAGCCTCGCGCGGCGCGCGATCGGCTGCGCTCACCCGGCTGCGTCGCCGCATCTCCGTCCTGCCGATAGGGGCGGAATCGATCCGGGAGGCCACGCGGGGACTCCGAGGACCGAGCGGCTATCTCGCGGCGGTTTGGGGTGCAATGGCGGCGGCCGGTTGCGGGGAATGGATCACGTCGCGTGCCTATGCCCCGCCGAAGGGCCGGTTTTCGTTCAAGGTGAAGATTGTTTGATGTACGGACTCAACGTATCGTGGGAATCGTAACATACGATGCTATTGAACCAGTGAAAGTAGACTGCATGCCGACTGACGACCACTGGGCTGCTTGGCGGGAGTCACCGATCCGCTTCCGCTGCATGCCACGGGCCCCGGGAGAGGATGGGGCGGCCCACTAACCGTGATACGTGAATTGGTAACGTAATATGCGTAACATACGCTCCTAACAGTGGCTTACGGACGAAACTCTCCAAGGATCCGCTCCTGGCCACCGGGAGTTCTCTGACGTGGCGGCGTATAACTCCAGTTATGCGACACCGCCAGCACGTCCGGCAAAGCGGACGCAGACGGGCAACTTCGGTCCTTTTACCCACCCCTTTCGTGCACAGTCTCGCGAAACGAGCCTCTCAACGATCACAGCAGCGGTCCTTGGCCGGACCGCCTGACACCCGAGGCGGGCCGGCCTGCTCCGGACTCCGATCATGCCACGATCGGTCCTACCACGTCATTCCAACGCGAGAACGACGGCCCGCTCGGGTGGTACGAGCCGATTGAGCACTACAGTAGTAGCTGAAAACACGTAACTCACATTCACAAAGATGCTAGGAAGGG
>JASHQN010000115.1 GCA_030039135.1 Thermoplasmata archaeon
GAGGTCGACCGTTCGGATGCGATCGTCGCGGCCATGAAGAGCGGCGGGAGGATCCTCGGGCGGGGCTCGCTCACTTCCCGAGCGCGGCCGATCCTCGTCATCGACCTCGGCCTCCCGCGGAACGTGGACCCCAGCGTCCGGGACCACCCGGCCTTGCGCCTCGTCGACCTCGAGGGCCTGCGAGCGTGGGCACCTCCCGCTCCCCTGCCGGACGTGGAGGAAGGGGTCGCGCTCGAGGCCGCCGAGGCGGCGCGCGAGCTCGCAGCGATCGGCTTCGAATCCTGGGTGGCGGCGTACCGGCGCGCGTCGGAGCGGATCCGCCGAGGCCTCCTCGAAGAGGTCCGCCCCACCTTGGCCGCGCTCGGGCCCGCCGACCGGGAAGCGATCGAGCGGCTGACGCGCCGCCTGGTCGCCCGGCTCCTCGAGGCGCCGACCGCGGGGCTCCGTTCGATCCCTCCCGGGCCCGAGGGTGACGCACGACGCCGCGGTGCGGCGGACCTCCTCGGCCTGGACGCACTGCGGTCGTGACCGAGACGCTCCGGGTCGGCACGCGTCGGAGCGTGCTGGCGAGACGGCAGACCGCGCTCGTGCTCCACGCCCTGCGCCGCGCGGATCCGACGGTGCGGTTCCGGGTGGTGCCCCTCGTGACGCAAGGCGATCGATCGCCGGCTACGGTCGACGGCCTCGATTTCACCGACACCATCGACCGTGCTCTCGAGGAGGGCCGGATCGACATCGCCGTGCACAGCGCGAAGGACCTTCCCGTGCGGACAACGCGAGCCGTCGCGGTCGCGGCGTTCCCACGGCGCTCGGATCCGCGCGACGGGCTCGTGCTCCGCCGATCCCGAACTCTTCGGTCGCTCGCCCCGGGGGCCCGCATCGGCTCGAGCAGCGCCCGGCGCCGCGCCCAGCTCCTTCGGGCCCGGAGCGACCTCGAGGTGGTGGAGGTGCGGGGGAATGTCGACTCGCGCCTGGCTCTCGTTCGCCGGGGAACGGTCGACGGGGTGATTCTCGCGGTCGCCGGCCTCGAGCGCATCGGGCGGATCGGAGCGGTGACCGAAGTCCTTGACCGCCAGCGCTTTCTTCCCGCTCCGGGACAAGGGGCACTGGCCGTGGCGACGCGCTCGAACGACCGGGACCGTGCGGAGCGGCTCGCCGCTGTCGATGACCCTTCCACTCGGGCCGCGGTCACGGCCGAGCGCGCGTTCGTCGACGCGATCGGAGGGGACTGCGACACGCCCCTCGGAGCGCTCGCCCGTGTCCGGGGTGGCGAGCTGACCCTTCGGGCCGAGGTCCTGTCGGTCGACGGCCGCCGCGCGGTGGGAGGCGTACGCGTCGGCGGGGCGGCGACGGCAACGGTGATCGGCGCGTCGCTCGCCCGGGACCTCCTGGAGGCGGGGGCGGGCGGCCTCCTCGGGCGGCGCGGGGTGGCGGAGGGGTAGGCGGAGACGATGAGCCCCCGGACCGGACGCGTCGTTTTCGTCGGCGGTCCCACGACGCTCCGCGGAGCGGAGCGTTCGCTCGCGCGGCGCGGGATCCGGGTGGACCGGGTCGTCGCGCTCGAGGGTGCCCCCGTCGATCCCGTGCGCCTGCGGGCCTCGCTCGCTCGCTTCGGGGCCTACGACGTCCTCTTGGTCACCAGCAAGGAAGCCGTCCGGGCGATGGCGGCGACCGGGGCGTTCCGGCGGGTGTCCGGGGGCGGTCGATCCCGTGAGGTCGTGGCGGGAGGTCCCTCGACGGCGCGTGCGCTCGCGTCGCGAGGCATCCGGGCGCACTGGACCGCTGCGGACGGGGCGGGAGCGGCCGTCGCGCGGCGGTTCGCGCGAGCTCGGCCGCTAAGGATCGTCTACGCGAGGTCGGATCGGGCCGGCCCGGGGCTGGCGCAGGCGCTGCGCCGAGAGGGTCACACGGTGCTCGATCTCGTCGCGTACCGTCTCGTTCCGGGTCCGCGGCTCAGCCGTCCCGCGCAGGACAAGCTCCTGCGCGCCGACCGCGTGCTCACGACGAGCCCTTCCGCGCTGACCTACCTGGCCCGGGCCCTACGCCCGGAGTCGTTCGTCAGACTGCGACGACGGCGAACGATCGTCGTGCTCGGCCCGAAGAGCGCCCGCTCCGCGCGCGGCCACGGGTTCCGTCAGGTCCGGATCGTGCCCGACGTCACCGACCGAGCGGTAGGCGAGTTCCTGGGCGCGGAGCTGACCGATGCCCGGTGATGCCCCGTCGAGCGTGCGCCTGCGTCGGCTGCGGCGTACCCCGCTCCTCCGCGACATCACCGCCGAGACCCGTCTGTCCGCACGCGAGCTCATCCTGCCGATCTTCGTCCGGCCCGGCCGGGGAGCGCCCGAGAAGATCCCATCGCTCCCCGGTGTCGAGCGCCGGTCCGTGGACGACGCGGTGCGTCTCGCCGTCGCGGCCGCCGACGGCGGGGTCGGCGCGGTCCTGTTCTTCGGCCTCGCTCGGCGCAAGGACCCCGAGGGCAGCGAGGCGGCCGCCGACGACGGCCCGGTGGCTCGGGCGGTGCGCGGAACGAAGTCCGCGCGGCCCGACGCGATCGTCGCGACCGACGTCTGCCTGTGCGCCTACACCTCGCACGGTCACTGCGGCCTCCTCCGCGATGGGCAGGTGGACAACGACGCGACCCTTCCTCTCCTCGCCCGGATGGCGGTGACGCACGCCCGCGCCGGGGCCGACCTTGTCGCACCCAGCGCGATGATGGACCACCAAGTCGCGGCGATCCGTTCCGGGCTCGATCGCGAGGGGTTCCCGAACACGGCGATCCTGGCCTACGCGGCGAAGTACGCGTCGGCGTTCTACGGACCGTTCCGGGACGCGGCCGATTCCGCCCCCGCGGTGGGAGACCGTCGGGGATACCAGATCGATCCGCGGAACGCCCGCGACGCGCTGCGGGAGATCGCCCTCGACATCGAGGAGGGCGCGGACATCGCCATGGTGAAGCCGGCCCTCCCGTACCTCGACGTGCTCGCCCGCGCCCGAGCTCGTTTTGACGTCCCGCTCGCGGCCTACCAGGTCAGCGGAGAGTACGCGATGATCAAGGCGGCCGCGGCCCAGGGTTGGGTCGACGAACCGGCGATCGTCCGCGAATCGTTGGGGGCGATCCGGCGCGCGGGGGCCGACCTCATCGTCACGTACTACGCTCGCGAATTCGCGTCGTGGGAGCGGGGGGCCGCATGAGCGCGCCGGGGGCCACCGGCTCGGACGCGTCCCCCGAGACGAGGGAGTTCGTGAAGTACACGCTGTTCCACCTGCGCCCCGAGTGGCGACGGCTGGCGGCGCCCGAGCGAGCCGCCGGGGTCGACGCGATCGCGCGACTCTTGGACCGCCCGCCGCCGGATCTTCTCCTGAGGACCTACTCCTTGGTCGGCACGAAGGCGCGGGTCGAGATGATGCTCTGGACGATCTCCGCGCGACTCGAAGCGATCCAAGAGCTCCACGCCCGCCTCTTGGGAACGCCGCTCGGCGGCTTCCTCGATACCGAGTACTCCTACCTCGGCATGGCCCGCCGCTCGGAGTACCTCGGCGAGCACGCCCACGCCGGCCAGGAGGGCACGTCGGGGACGCGCCGACCGCACGACCTCCCGTACCTCGTCATCTACCCGTTCGTGAAGCGACGGGATTGGTACGGCCTACCGTTCGAGGAGCGTCGCCGCATCATGGGCGAACATTTCCGGATCGGCCACCGCTTCCCGAGCGTGCAGATCCACACCGGCTACTCGTTCGGGCTCGATGACGCCGAGTTCATCCTCGCCTTCGAGACCGACTCGCTCGCGGAGTTTTCGGACCTGGTCGAGGCGTTGCGACCTTCGGAGGCGAGTCGGTACACGGCGCTCGAGACCCCGATCTTCACCGCGGTCCGCGTCGAGCCCCGCCGCATGGTCGAGCTGGCCGGGGGCATCGGGTGACCGTCCGCTCGGCCGGGCCCCGCTCGCGGGAGCTGTTCCGTCGCGCTGCGAAGGTCCTGGTCGGCGGGGTCGACTCTCCGGTGCGCTCGTACCGCGGCGTCGGGGGAACCCCGGTGTTCTTCGCCCGGGGACGGGGCGCCTACCTCTACGATGTCGACGGGCGACGCTACCTCGACCTCGTCAATTCGTGGGGAGCGAACCTGCTCGGTAACGCTCCGGGGTCCGTCGTCCGAGCGGTCCGCCGCACGGCCGGGCTCGGCCTGTCGTTCGGAGCCCCGTCGCCGCTCGAGCACGAGCTCGGGGAGGCGATCCGAGCGGCGGTGCCGGAGATAGAGCGGATCCGCTTCGTGAGCTCGGGGACCGAGGCGACGATGTCGGCGATCCGGCTCGCTCGCGGTTTCACGGGCCGCGCGAAGCTCGTGAAGTTCGCCGGAGGGTACCACGGGCACTCGGACGGCCTCCTCGCAAGCGCCGGCTCGGGGGTGGCGACCGGTTCGCTTCCCGACTCCGCCGGGGTCCCGCGGTCGGTCGTGCGGGAGACCATCGTCAGCCCGTACAATCGGCTCGACGACCTCGCGACCCGCTTCGAGCGGTGGCCCGACGAGATCGCGGCCGTCATCGTCGAGCCGGTCGCCGGGAACATCGGGGTCGTTCCCCCGGCGCCGGGGTTCCTCCCGGGCCTCGGTCGGCTCGCGCACCGCTACGGCGCGCTCGTGATCGCGGACGAGGTCATCACGGGGTTCCGCCTCGCCCGGGGAGCGGCGATCGGGCGCTTCGGGGGGCGGGCGGACCTCTTCACCTTCGGCAAGGTGATCGGGGGTGGACTCCCCATCGGGGCGTACGGCGGTCGGCGCGAGATCATGGAGCACCTCGCCCCGCTCGGGGACGTCTACCAGGCCGGCACGCTCGCCGGGAACCCGCTGGCGATGGCCGCCGGCCGTGCCGTGCTCGACGAGCTGACGCCCGCCCGCTACGCCGCGCTCGAGCGTACGAGCCGCGCGCTCGGCCACCGGCTTCAAACGCTCGCGGCTGAGGAGGGCGCCGCGCCGTTCCGGTTGAACCGCGTAGGATCGATGCTCGGGCTGTTCTTCACCGATCGACCGGTGACGGACGAGGCGAGCGCGAGGGCCGCCGACCGGACCCGGTACGCCGCGTTCTTCCATGGGGCGCTCTCCCGTGGGGTCGCGTTGCCCCCGTCGCCGCTCGAGACGACGTTCGTCTCGATGGCCGTCACGCCATCGGACCTTGACCGCGCGACGCCCGCCCTTCGGACCGCGTTCCGCGCCAGCCGGCCCCCCGGAGCGCGCTGATGCGCGACCGTTTCGTGCGCGCCCTGCGCGGGGAGCCGGTCGACACGACGCCGATCTGGCTGATGCGTCAGGCCGGCCGCTACCTGCCCGGCTACCGGGAGCTCCGCCGTGCCCACCCGATCCTCGAGATCGCCCGGACCCCCGAGCTCGCGGTCGCCGCGACGACCGAGCCCGTGCGCCGCTTCGACCTCGACGCGGGGGTCGTCTTTGCCGACATCAGCCTGCCGTTCGCGGGGCTCGGGGTCGACTTCCGCATCGACCCGGGAGTGGGACCGATCGTCTCCGCTCCGATCCGCTCGGTCGAGGCGGTCGACCGTCTCCGCCCGTTCGACGCGGCCTCGGTCTCGTTCGTCGGGGAGGCGATCCGGGGATTCCACGCCGAGGTGCCGGACCGACCGATCGTGGGGTTCGCGGGCGCGCCGTTCACGCTCGCCGCCTACCTGATCGAAGGGGGCGCATCGAGGGAGTTCCCCGAGACTCGGCGGATGCTCTACGGGGCGCCGGAGCTCTTCGACCGACTCCTCGAGCGTCTGTCCGCGATGACGATCGAGTATCTCCGAATGCAGGCGCACGCGGGGGCGAACGCCCTGCAGCTGTTCGACACGTGGGTCGGGATCCTCCCTCCGGCGGAGTTCTCGCGCCGGGTCCTGCCGCACCTGCGCCGGATCTTCGACGGGCTGCGCGTGACCGGGTTGCCGCGGATCTACTTCTCGACGAGCTCCGCCCACCTTCTCGACGCGCTCGCACTGACCGGCGCCGACGCGCTCGGGGTGGACTGGCGCCTGCCTCTCGGCGCGGTGCGGGCCCGGCTCCCGCCCGGCGTTTCGCTCCAGGGCAACCTCGACCCCGGAGCGCTCCTGGGTCCCACCGACGCGCTCCGGCGCGCCGCCCAGGCCGTGCTCGACGAGGTCCCGGACCACCGCGCACACGTTTTCAACCTGGGACACGGTGTCCTGCCCGAGACGGCGCCGCAGGCGGTAGCCGATCTGGTCGACTTCGTCCACGAGCGCGGCCGGGGAGAAAAGGACCGATGAGCGAGCGCAACGCGACGGGCCCAGCGGATCGAACGGCGGTGTTGCTGATGGGATACGGAAGCCCGAGGGGACCGGACGATCTCAGGGAGTACCTTGCCGACGTGCTCCACCGCCCCCCGAGCGATGCGATGGTCGAGGAGTATCGCCGTCGCTACGCGCTGATCGGCGGGTCTCCGCAACGGCGCATCCTGGACTCGTTGCGGGGTAAGCTCGCGCGCCGGTTCGCCCGGGACGGATCCGGCCTCCCCGTCTATCTCGGGACGAAGCACGGGACCCCGAACGTCGCGGAGGTGGTCCCTACGATCGTTCGCGACGGGTTCGATCGGATCGTCGCGATCCCGCTCTCCCCGTACGCGTCGACCTGGATCCTCGAGCCGTACCGCAGCGGGCTCGACCGGGGTCGCGCGGCGTCGCCGCGCCCGCCCACGATCGACCTGCGGACCGGCTGGCACCTCGACCCGAGCTTCGTCGGCTACTGGTCGGGGGCGATCCGCTCGGAGCTCGCCCACGACGCCGATCCGTCGACGGTCGTGCTCCTCTCGGCCCATAGCCTGCCCGAGCGCTACGCCCGGATGGGCGATCCGTACCCCGGGATCCTCGCCGAGACCTCGAGCGCCATCGCGCGCACGGCCGCGCTCCCGCGCTGGAAGTTCACCTACCAGAGCGCCGGGAACACGACCGAGCCGTGGCTCGGGCCGGACATCACCGAGCGGATCGACGAGGCGAAGGCGGCCGGCGCGTCGACCGTGCTCGTCGCGTCCTTCGGGTTCGTCTTCGATCACCTGGAGGTCCTCTACGATCTCGACATCGTCATTCGCCAGTTCGCCGAGGGGCGCGGCGTCCGCTACCGGAGGGTCCCGACGCCGAACGACGCGGACGAGCTCGTGGAGGCCCTCGTGCACGTGGCCGACCGGACCTCGGCTCCTCCGACGCACGCCGGCTAGGGACGCCGCGGGAAGGGGTCTAGCGCGCGCGGGTGCTGCGCTTCGGCGCCCGTCCTCGACGGCGCGTCCCGGCCTCGGGCGCGGGGCCGAGCCGCCAGAACTCGAGGGCCTCTTCGAGGGTCTGCTCGATCGGGTAGCTCGGGCGGTGACCCATCGACCGGAGCCGGGAAACGTCGGCCCGGTTGTCGAGCTCGTCCGTCGGCCGGAAGCGGGTCGGGTCGGGGACGATCTCGACCGGCACGCGTGCGCGACGCACGAGCTCCTCGGCGAGGTAGCGGATCGAGTAACTTTCCCCAGCGCCGACGTTGACCGGCGTCGCCGGTTCTCCCGCCTCGAAGATCCGCCACATCGCCCGGAGGACATCGCGGACGTCCGAGATGTCCCGGCGGGGCTCGAGATTGCCGACCCGGAGCCGGCCGGCTCGGCCGGTGCGTTCGATCGCGGCGATCTGCTCGGCGAAGTCGTTCAGCGCGTCCCCGCGCTTACCGGGCCCGGTCGTGCCGAACAATCGCGCGCGAACGATGCGCAGCCCGAAGTTGAGGGAATATTGGAGCGAGAGCATCTCCTGGCACGCCTTCGACACCCCGTAGGGGTTCGTCGGGTTCAGCGGGATGTCCTCGCGGATGGGCAGTTCGGCGGGAACGCCGTAGGCGGCGCCCGAGGCGGCGAGCAGGACCCCCGACGCCGGAGGATGGTGACGGAGCGCCTCGTACAGGTGGATCGTGCCGAGCACGTTCGTGCGGAACGTGTCGATCGGGTCCGCCCACGCCCGTTGCGCGTACGCCTGCGCGGCGAGGTGGACGACGCCCTCCGGGCGCACGGCCTCGATGAGCTTCGTGACCCGCTCGCCGTTCTGCACGTCGAGGCGGACCCAGGAGACTCCCGAGTTCGGGAGGTCCCGAGCCGCGAGCTCGGACGTCGCGAGGTAGGTGCCGGTCACCTCATGGCCCTCACCGATCGCCCAACGGACGAGGTTCCGCCCGATGAATCCGGAGGCACCCGTGACCAACAGCCGCATCCCGCTCCCCCCGCTCCGCTGCCCGCCTCGGCGGCCGGGCCGTGGCGGCTTCGTCGCGTGACCCGGCTCGCGCGCCGCAGGGCGGTCACGACCGGCGCGTTATAGACGTTTCTCGCGCCGGCGATGGGCTCGGTCCGGTTCGCCCCCGTCCCGGCACGTGAGACGCCGAAGACGTGGAGCGCTAGCCGCGGTCGGCCTCGGGAAGCCGGACCGCCGACGGGGGTTGACGGCGGAGCGCACGCTCCAGGCGCTTTGCGAGGACCACTTCGACCAGGAAGACCCGCAGGAAGGCGAGCGTCCCGGTGACCTTGCTCGTGCCGTGGGTTCGTGGCTCGAACCGGAACGGGACCTCGCCGTGCGGTCGGCCGTTGTTCATGACGAG
>JASHQN010000116.1 GCA_030039135.1 Thermoplasmata archaeon
GGGGTCCCGGTCGACCTGATCAGCAAGGAGCTGCCGCCCGACTGAACCGGTCCGGCGCCCCCTCGCCTTTTTGGGGGAGGAGGCCTCGGCGAATCCCGTGGGCGAGGTGGTCGAGCTCCTCATCGATCCGCGTCGCGGGGAGAAGGTCGCGGTCGAGCTCCCGGTCTCCTACCGGCGACCGCCCGAGGAGGCTCGGGCGCGCCTCGGGCTGGCGGACTGGGTCGACCTCACGGATCCGATCGTCGCGAAGGCGGTGGTGCTGCTCGACGCCGTGCGGGAGGCCGATCCGCCGATCCACCTGGCGATCCTCGGCGGCGTCGCGTCGCGCATGCGGTCGCGGTCCAGCAACGACCGAGCGCTCGGGCTGCGACGGCCGCTCCACGACCTCGACCTCGCCTGCCTCCATCGCGAGGTCAAGGCGGTGCGTCGGTTCCTCACGACGGCGCACGAGCGCGAAGGGAGCGGCCTCCAGTTCTTCGAAACGGCCGGCGACCGGATCTTCAACTCCCTCGCCGAAGGCCGGCGGTTCCGCTACCACATGGTGATCGGGCAGCGGGGGAACGAGGTCGACCTCGGCGCGGTCGACCTCCTCGCCGACGAGTTCCGGTTCTGCCATCGCTTCGACCTCAGGCCCGAGGTCCAGAACGCTGCGGCCCAGCACGGGACGCTGTCGCCGGCCCTCCTATTGCTCGCGAAGCTGCAGTTCATCCAGCGCATCCCGGGCGAGGACCGCGCGAAAGTGCCCCATCGCGTGCTCGAGGCGTTCGGCCGCCATGACGTCGTGATCGGTCCGGAGGACAAGGACGTGAAGGACATCCTCGCGCTCCTCGCCGACCACCCGCTCACCGAGGGCCCGGACGGGATCTCCCCGGCCCGGCTCGCCGAGCTCTTCGCGGCCGATGGGGGTCTCTGCCGGACCGCCGAGCTCAACCTCGGGATGATCGGACGATCGCCGATCCTCGGGGGCCTTCCGGCACCGCCCGGCGCGATCGCCCGTTCGCAGCTCGATGCCGTCCGGGCGATCTGCGCTCGATCCCCCGCGAAACGGTCGCGGGGTCTCTTCGGCGGCCCGTGGTGGGAAGAGGTCGACGCGACCCCTTCGGTCGACGGCACCGTGACGGTCGAAGAGCCCGCGGACGTCAGCCGGTCGTGAGCACGGCGGAGCGGACCGCGTCCCGGCCGAGATCGACGACCGCGCCGAGCAGCGTCCCCTCCGTGTAGGCGCTCCCGCAGTTCATCGACAACGTGCGCCCGAACGTGGTCGTTCCGCGCGACTCGTGGATGTGGCCGTGGAGCCCCAGGAGGGGGTGGTGGCGCTCGAGCGCGGCCCGGACCGCGGTGCTGCCCACGTGGACCATCTCGGGTTCGCCCCCCGGGGCCATCACCCGCGTCAGCCGCTCGTCGAGCCGCGGCGCGAGGTCGAGCGGCGTCCCGAACGGCGGGACGTGGAGGTTGAAGATCGCCGCGTCGGGCCAGTCGAGGCGCGCCGCGGCGGCATCGAGCCGTCGCGCGATCTCTTCCTCGGAGAGCTCGCGGTGGGTCTTCCAGGGGGTCGGGTTGCTGTAGGCGAGCGTGACGAGCTCGTGGCGTTCTCCCACGGTCAGCACCTCGTTGTCGGTGAGCTCCGCCCTGTCGTCCGCGGCGATCACGGACTCCATCGAGGTGAGGTCGTCGTTGCCGAGTCCGAGCAGGAGCCGGACGGGCGCGGTCCCGAGACGCCCCCGGGCCCAGTCGAGCCACCGGCGGAGCTCCTCCCCGGCCCTCCGCTCGAAGACGAGGTCGAGCTGCCCGGGCTGGGCGAGCAGCTCCTGCCACTCTCGCTCGGTCGTGCGAAAGGGGACCGTCGCGCCGTCGCGAAGTCGGTTCTCGAGGCGCTCGAGCTCCTCGGGCGACGAGGCGCGGTGGCGCTCCCCCTCCACGATCGCGATCCAGCTTCCGTTCTCGTGGTAGACGGGGGTGAGGGTCTTCGCGGCGATGTCCCCGCCGATCAGCAGGACGTCCGCCTCGTAGACCTTCGCTGCGTTGATGAACTTCCGCCAGCAGATCGCCGAGCCGTGAAGGTCGGCCGCGAAGAAGATCCGGGTTGGTCGGGCCACGCCTCGCTCCGCGAAGGTCCCATCCCGGTCGCCCCAAAAGCCTAGCCTCAAGCGAGCGGTAAAAACTCGGGCCGGGGGTTGGGGCCCCCGGTCGGGGGAAACGGTTGGCCCGCGGGAGAGCGTGGGGCGATGCCTAGTCCTCGCCGAAGTCGCCGCCGCCCATCCCGCCCATGCCGCCGCCCATTCCGCCGCCGGGCCCGCCGGGGCCGCCGGAGGGGGGTGGGCTCGACTTGGACGCGATGACGTCGTCGATCCGCAGGATCATCACGGCGGCGTCCGTCGCGCTCTCGATCGCCTGCCGCCCGACGCGGATCGGCTCGATGACGTGGAGCTGGTCCATGTCGCCGACCTTGCCGGCCTGGATGTTGACTCCCGCGGTCTTCGCGCCGCCCTTGTGCGCCTTCCTCAGCTCGATCACGATGTCGATCGGGTCGAGGCCCGCGTTCTCGGCGAGCGTGCGCGGGATCGTCTCGAGCGAATCCGCGAACCCTTCGAAGGCGAGCTGCTCGCGCCCGCCGACCTTGGCCGCCTCGTCGCGCAGGTGCATCGCGACCTCTTCCGCGGTCGCGCCGCCACCGAAGACGAACCTTCCGTCCTCCACGGCGACCGCGACGACGTTCAGCGCGTCGTCGAGGGATCGCTCGATCTCATCGATGACGTGCTCGGTTCCGCCGCGGATCAGGATCGAGACCGCCCGGGCCTTCTTCGCGCCCGTGACGAACGTGAGGGCGTCCTCCCCGATCTTCCGCTCCTCGACGAGCCCCGCGGTGCCGATGTCCTGAGGGGTGAGCTCGCTGACCTTGGAGACGATGCTCGCCCCGGTCGCCTTCGCGAGCTTCTCCATGTCGGATTTCTTGACCCGACGGACCGCGTAGATGCCGTCCTTGGCGAGGTAGTGCTGCGCGAGGTCGTCGATCCCCTTCTGGCAGAGGACGACGTTCGCACCGGACTTCTTCACCGTCTCGACCATCCGGCGCAGCATGTTCTCCTCCTCCTGGAGGAAGGCGTTGAGCTGCGTCGGGTCGTTGATCTCGATCTTCGCGTCGATCTCGGTCTTCTTGATCTCGAGCGCCGCGTCCAGGAGAGCGATCTTCGGGTTCTCGACCCGGGACGGCATCCCGGAGTGGACCTTCTCCTTGTCGACGATCACGCCCTCGATGAGCGAGGTGTCGGAGATCTGGCCCCCCTGCTTCTTGATCAGCTGGATGTTGTCGAGGTCGACGAAGTACCCCTCGCCCTTCTTCTCGGCGACCGCAACGACCGCCCTCACGGCGATGTCGCCGAGAAGGTCGCGGTTGAACGACACGGACTTCGAGGCCATCGCGGTGACCGCGATCCGTCGCAGCGCCTCCTGGTCGGAGATGCTGACGGGCTGGCTGATCTGATTCAGGACCTCGAGCGCCTTCGCCGAGGCGAGGCGGTAGCCCTGCGAGATGATCGTCGGATGGATGTTCTGCTCGATCAGCCCCTCGGCGCGCTTCAGCAGCTCGCCGGCCAGGATGACCGCCGTCGTCGTGCCGTCGCCGGCCTCCTGGTCCTGGGTCTTCGCGACCTCGACCAGCATCTTGGCGGCCGGATGCTCGACATCCATCTCCTTGAGGATCGTGACCCCATCGTTGGTGACGACGACGTCGCCCATCGAGTCGACGAGCATCTTGTCCAGCCCGCGCGGCCCGAGGGTCGAGCGCACCGCGTCGGCGATCGCCTTCGCGGCCTGAATGTTGTTGGTGAGCGCCCCGCGTCCCTTCTCTCGCTTCGTCCCTTCCCTCAGCACCAGAATCGGCGTGTTTCCTGCCATCATGGTCAATGCACCGGGAGATTACTCTCGGCTACCCACACCGCTTAGAAAGCCCTTGTATTTAATGATGCCCCAGACCGTGGGACTGTGACTTTCTTGGGGTGACCGAAGCCCGAGGGGTGGCGCAATCGATCACAACGGCGCGGGAGCCGAGGCTCGTGGCAAGGGCCGGAATGTCGGATTCTCTGCCTTGATCGGTCCGAGGGCCGCGGCGTATCGTACAAGGTCTGAAATCAGCCGCGGAACCGCGATCGAGACCCTCGCACCCCAGTCCGACCGTTCCACCAACACCCCCGACTCATCGAACAAGCGCTCGGCATGGCCGAGGGGGATGCTCTTCGGCAGGGGGAACATCCCCAACTTGCTGACGATCAACCGGAGCTCCTGCCCGGCCAGGTCACCCCCACGCACGTTGTCCGAGTAGGAGACGATCAACGCGGGTTTCCCCTCCGCCTCGTAGGCGAGGAAATCCAAGGCGTTCTTGAGGACCCCCGGGATCCCGAAGTTGTATTCGGGGGTGACGAAGACATAGGCGTCAGCGGATGCCACGTCGGCGAGCCATCGCTGAACGGTCCTCGAGGGGTTGCGCGCCGGATTGGCCTGGGGCGGGATCGCCTCGTCGTAGAAGGGAAGGCCGTACTCCCGTAGGTCCAGGATTTGGAAGTCCGCTCCAGGAACCTTGTCGGCCTCGCGAAGGATGAACTTGCAGACCCGCTCCCCCAAGCGAACGGACCGGCTGCTGCCCAAGACAATCCCGACCTTCATCGGCGCTCCTCGCTCTCCAGTACTTCGCAAAGAGTTCGGAGAGAGCGAACGGTGGCCGAGAGGTCGTCGCCACCAACTCGTTGTAGCACCAGCTGCTCATACTCCCGCTGCAGCGCGTGACCCCGTGCGACGAGCTTCCGGCCCGATGGGGTGAGCGAGAGAACGTGTACCCGTCTGGATTTCGGCGATGCCCTGGCGAGGAGCCAGCCCTTCTCACCTGCAAAGGCCACGTGGCGGCTGATCGCCGCCTTCGTGAGCCCGAAGTGGTCTGCGAGCGCCTGCTGGGAGACCTCCTTGCCTCGATTCTCTTCGATCGACCGTAGGATGAGGTAGGGCCCACGGTCCACTCCGATCCGCTCTTGAAGCCACCGGCCGGCCAACCGGTCGCTCAGTAAGGTGGCCCGGTGGACGTACCGCATGAGATCGCGGAAGGTCACGTCGCTCGCCATCAACATAGTTGAGTACTCAACAGTATATTACTCTACTGTCGCTCGCGGGGTCGGAAGGCCTACCGGCCGGGAGCCCCGGTTGTGACGCGACGCCGCCAGCCCGCCCGCATGCCGAAACCGAGTGCCCCCGAGAGCGGAGGATAGGGTTCAATCCGAAGCCTTGTTCAAGTGGCGCTCGCGCTCGGCGCCTCTAGCACGAGCGCGAGCGCGAAGCCGTCGTACCCCTTGACCCCGACCGTCTGAACGACCGTCGCGGAGAGCCTCGGATCGGTGGCCAGTCGGTCGGCCATCCTGCGGATGCCCGCGACGCTCGCGTCATCGCTCGGCGGGGCCACCACGTCCCCTCGACGGACGACGTTGTCGGCAACGATCAGGGCGCCGGGGCGCGAGAGCCGGACGGCGCCGACGAGGTACTCCGGGTAGCTCGACTTGTCGGCGTCGATAAACGTGAGATCGAACGGAGGCCCGTGCTCCGCAGCAAGACACTCGAGGCTTTCGAGCGCGGGCCCGATGCGAATCTCGACGCGATCGGCAAGTCCCGCCCGGGCGAGGTTGGCGCGGGCGACCTCAGCATGCCGGGGTTCGATCTCGAGGGTGACGAGGCGTCCGTCGGGGGGAAGGGCGCGGGCCAGCCAGATGGCGCTGTACCCGCCGAGGGTCCCGATCTCGAGGATTCGGCGGGCACCGCACGCCCGCGCGAGCAGGTGCAAGAGTTTTCCCTGTAGCGGGGAGACCTGGATCGCGGGAAGGCCGGCCGCCGCGCTCTCCCGAAGGGCCGCTTCGAGCGTCGCATCGGAGTCACCGACACGGGTCCCGAAGTATCGGTCGACCGCAGTCCACAGGGCGAGATCCTCCGCCGGCGAGGGCCGTTGGGGCATGCGCCACCGAGGTCCTCCGGATTATTACGCCCCGGGAAACGTTCCGCCGTCCCCGGCGGGATCGGTGCTCTGCCGGTCGGCGCGTTTTCCCCTTAAACCCCGGGACGGCTCACGCAGGCGAACGGAGGGGCTTCGGGTTGGCGGCGGCATCCTACGGTGCTCTCTTTCGCAATCGCCCGTACGTGCGGATCTTCTCCGCCGGCCTCGGCTCGACCCTAGGCTCGGCGATCTCGTCGGTCTGCCTGATCTGGGTCGTCTTCGCGGCGACCGGTTCGGCACTGGACGTCGCGTTCCTCGGCACGGCGTTCCTCCTCGCATCGATGCTGTGCAGCACGCTCAGCGGAACCATCGTCGACCGATACGACCGCCGTCGTCTCATGATCCTCGCCGACTCGGTGCGTGCGGTCGCGATGGCATCGGTCGTCGTGGCGCTATGGGTGGTGGGGTTCGACCTCTACCTCCTCCTCGCGGCGTACGCCGTCGTCGGCGCGTTCACGACGCTCTTCAACCCCGCCGAGCAGGCGATCGTGCCCGCGGTCGTCGCGGCGACCGACCTCGAGAACGCGAACGGTTTGATTCAGTCGAGCCGCTCCTCGCTCCAGTTCGTCGGCGCCTCGGTCGCGGGGGGCCTCATCGTGACCGTCGGACCGACGGTCGGGATCGCCGTCAATGCCGTCACCTTCGCGATCTCGGCGGCGCTCATCACCGGGATGAGGATCGCGGAGTCGGCGCGAATCCCGAGGCGTGGCGGGCGTAGGGCCAGTTACCGGGAGGACCTCCGCGCAGGGTTCGCGTGGCTCTACCGCGCGACAGGGCTCTTCCAGCTGACGATCTCGGCGACGTTCTTCAACTTCTGCTCGACCGTGATCGCAACGTTCCTCGTCGTCTATGCGACCGAGGTCCTCCACGGTTCCGCGCTCGTTTTCGCGTTCCTCCTCGCGGCGCAGGTCGCGGGCCTCGCGATCGGCTCGGTCCTCGTCGGCCGGGTCGGCGCAGTCCGCTTCGTGGGAAAGGCGTGGGTCCTCCCCTACGGGGTGGCCTCGGGCGCTGTGGCGCTCTTGCTCTCGCTCGTCCCATCGGCAACGCTGGCGACAGCGGTGATGTTCGTCCTCGGGCTCTTTGCCGGTTTCGCCGGCACCGCGTGGCTGAGCGCGGCGCAGCTGCTCGTTCCGTCGGAGATGCAGGGCCGCTATTTCGGCATCGACCAGCTGGGCAGCATCGCGATCCTGCCCGCGGCCCAGATCGGAGGGGCGCTCCTGATCGCCGGGTTCGGCACTCGGACGACGTACCTCGCCGCCGCGGTCGTATGGCTCGTGGCAGGGGCCGCGTTCCTCGTGCCTCGTGCGCTCTGGACCCTCGCGGTCCACCCGGCCCCGCCCGCTACTCCCCGTAACGGCGGCGGCGAAGCTGGAAGGCCCTGATCGCGCGGAGGAACTCGAGGCGGGTGAGCCCCGGCCACAGGACGTCGGAGAAGTAGAGCTCGCTGTACGCCGACTGCCACAGCAGGAAGTTCGAGATCCTCTCCTCGCCGCTCGTCCGGAAGATGAGGTCGGGGTCGGGGAGGTCGCGCGTGTAGAGGTGGCGGCTCACGGCGGCGGAATCGATCGACTCCGGGTCAAGGCCCTGGTCCCGAACCTCCCGAGCGAGCGCGCGGATCGCCGCGACGATCTCGTCGCGCCCGCCGTAGGCGAGCGCGACGTTGTAGCGGTAGGCCGAGTAGCGCTCGGTGGCGCGCTCGGCGATGCCGATGGCCTCCTGAACGCGGTCGGGCAGGGCGAGGCGGTCCCCGATCACTCGGACCCGGATCTGGTGACGGTGGACCCGCTCGTCCACGGCGATGTCGCGGAGGGCCTTGTCGAACAGATCCATCAGTGCCGCGACCTCTTGCGGTTCCCGAGAGAGGTTCTCGGTCGAGAGCGCGTAGACCGTCAGGATACGGATCTTAAGCTCGAGGCACCAGTTGAGGAGCTGCTCGAGCGTGTCGCGGCCCGCGGCGTGACCGTCCTTGATGTCGAGACCGTGGGCGCCGGCGAACCGCCGGTTGCCGTCCATGATGATCGCGAGGTGGTTCGGCACCGGCGCGCCGCGGACCAGCTCGAAGAGGCGCTTCTCGGTAAGGTCGCGCAGCGTGTCGCCGACGATCTGGGTGACGTAGGGGGAGGCCCCCGATCGACCGCGCTTCTCGTCGACCACGAACGTACCAAGTCAGCCCGAGGATAAGGGGTCGAGGGCCGGCCACCGCGGGCGGGCCGCGGCTCGGGGAGGCGCCCTGGTCGGGAGTTTCGGCCCCGGGGGACCGTCCCCAGGACGTTCGAACCCGAGTCGCAGGCTCGACAGACCTACATCCTAGACCACTAGACTACCAGGGCAACCTCGCCGCCCTAACCGCTCCCTGCTATGAAAGTTGCCTGTCGCAGGGCGACCTCGCGCGGGCCCGAGCGCGCGCGCGTCGCGCGCGTTCGACCGGGGTCGCGCGACCGTGAGCGGCGACCCGCGTTGCCTGTCGAAGACCCGGTTTATCTATCGACCGGGTGCAAGGCATCGTGCCGAACGCGCAGGGGATCTATGACCGCGATGATGAGCTGGTTTCTGACGGTGTTGGGCGTGCTGGGACTCGTGATCGTCCTCCATCATTTGGGGGTCGACCTGACGACGACGATCGGATCCGCGGTCCACGGCATCGACCAGTGGTTGACTCACCCCCTCACGCTCGTCTAGCGACCCCCGGGCGACGGGGGCGTCCGCCTCGTGAGCGCCGATCGAGGGCGCTCGGCAGCTCGGCCGGCCGCACCACGCCTCCCGGCGTAACGAACGCGGAGACGTACTTCGCCGGCGTTACGTCGAACGCCGGGTTCCGCGCCCGGCTCGCGGACGGCGCCGTCGGACGGCCCGCGAACGTCAGGACCTCGGCCTCGGCCCGTTCCTCGACCGGGATCGAAGCGCCGGTCTCCCGGCGGGCGTCGAACGTGCTCCACGGGGCGGCAACGTAGAACGGTACCCCGTTCTCGTGCGCCACCACGGCCTTCTCGTAGGTCCCGATCTTGTTCGCGAAGTCGCCGTTGCGGGCGATGCGGTCCGCGCCGACGATCACCGCATCGACCTGGCCGGTCCGGAAGAAGTGGCCCGCGGCGTTGTCCGCGATGACCGCGTGAGGGATCCGCTCCCGCGCGAGCTCCCACGCCGTGAGCCGCGAGCCCTGGAGGAGCGGGCGCGTCTCGTCGACCCACACGAACAGGTGCGCGCCCCGCTCCCGGGCGACCCGGATGGGGGCGAGGGCGGTGCCCCATTCCACGGTCGCGAGAGCTCCGGCGTTGCAGTGGGTGAGGACCCGGTGGGCCCGCTCCAAGAGGGGCGCTCCCGCCGTGCCGATCCGGTGGCACTCCTCCACGATCTCTGAGCGATAGGAGTCGGCGGCCCGTTCGACGTCCTCGCCCGAGGCCCATGCGCGCCGCAC
>JASHQN010000117.1 GCA_030039135.1 Thermoplasmata archaeon
CCGGGTCGCCGCCGGGGCGGGCGCGGGTCTCTTCTTCTCTCCGGCGATCGGACTCGTCGCCAGCCTCTACCCCGAGGGCCGCAGGGGCCTACCGGTCGGTACGTTCACCACGGCGTTCAGCGCGGGGGCGGCGCTCGGGATCGTCGGAAGCTCCGTTCTCGTCCCCGTCATCGGCTGGCGCGCCGCCCTCCTGGTCGGTGGTGCGGCCCTCGGGCTCGCAGCGCTCGTGGGGCTGCTCGAGGTCCCGAGGGCCGCCGGCCGCCCGTCGCCGGGAGCGCCGCCGCCGGGAGTCCCGAAGGCCCTGCGCTCCCGGGCCGTGTGGGCGGTCGGCTTCGCGTTCGTCGGGCTGGAAGGCGCTTCGTTCGCGACCGGGCAGTTCATCGTGCCGTTCGGTACGATCGTTCGGGGCTGGCCGATCGTTCTCGCCGGGGTCGTCGGGATGGCGTTCGTTTTCCCGAGCGTCTTCGGGGGCCCCGTGGGAGGCCCGCTGGCCGAGCGGCACGCCAACCACCGCGCGCAGTTTGCGATCGCGGTCCTCGCCGCCGGTGGCCTCCTCGCGCTCCTTCCTTGGGTGGGGATCGTGGCCACCGCCGCGATCGGGATCGCGTTCTCGTTCGCCTATGGGTTCGTCTACGCCGTGATGTACGTGCTCCCGCACTACTGGCGGGACATCTCCGCGGCCGAGGTGCCGCTCGCGATCGGCCTGTTCAATTCGATCCAGCTCACGGGCGGCGCGATCGTCTCCTCGGGGTTCGGCTGGGTCGTGTCGGTGTCGTCGTACGACGTCGCGTGGGAGTACCTCGCGCTCGTGACCGTCGCGACGCTCGCCGTCCTCGTCGCCCTGCCGCCGACGGAGCGCGGCCCGACGGGCGGTCCTCGGGCCGCGGCGGCGGGCGTCCTTCCCGAAGCGCCCGTCCCGTAGCACAGAGATCCTCGATGGGGCATTCTCGGCAGAGCGGCCGCCGCGGACGGCAGAGGTTCTGCCCGTGCTGGACGAGCAACGGGTTGATCGGGATCCAGTACTCGCGCGGGAGGACCTCCGCGAGGCGGCGCTCCGTTTCCTCGGGGGTTCGCGTGTGGACGGCCCCGAGTCGGTTGGCGATGCGGTGGACGTGGGTGTCGACGGGGATGGCGGGGATCCCATAGCCGAAGACGAGCACGCAGTTCGCGGTCTTCGGGCCGACGCCGGGGAGACCGATGAGGTCGGCGAACGAACGGGGGACCTGGCCGTGGTACCGGTCGCGGATCTCACGCGCCACGGCGCGGATCGTGCGCGCCTTCGTGTGGTAGAAGCCGGTGAGGCGGATCAGCGGCTCGAGCTCGCCCGGCGTCGCGGCGGCGATCTCGTCGGGGCCCGGGTACTTTGCGAACAGTCGGGCGCTCGCGACGTCGGTCGCCTCGTCCCGCGTCCGTTGCGAGAGGATCGTGCCGATCAGCACCTGGAACGGGTTCTCGGCGTGGTCGCGCAGGTACGGCGTCCTCCAGTCGCCCGTGTGATAGAAGGCGGAGAGCCGATCGAGGATCGTCTCCCAGTCGATCGCGGGCGCGCGGGGTCGAGGGCTCACGGTCGTCCCGAGGCGACCGGCTCCGGTCGCCGAGCGCCCGCGGAAGCCGTCGGGGCCGACCCCGTCCCCGGGTCGGAGAGGTCCGGCTCGTCGCTGCCGCCGTGCGCATCGCGCAGGAGCTCGCCGATGAGGTAGTCGCTGCCGACGACGAGCGTGAACCCGTCCGGTCCCGTCGCCAACCGGGCGAGTCGCTGACCCTCCGAGGGGCTGCGCGCCACGACGACCCGCGGGAACCGTCCGACCGCGTCGGGGCGGAGCGCGGTCGGCGGCATCGCCCGCTCCGATCGGACGGGCACGAGCACGAGCGTGCGCGCGAGCGGGGCGAGCGCGTCGAGGATCGCCGGGACGTTCTTCCCCCGCAGGCAGCCGAAGACGACGACGCTCTCCTCGGGGTCTCCGAGCGGGAACATCTCGCCGAGGCTCTGGGCGACCGCCCGGGCGCTGTCCGGGGTGTGCGCCACGTCGTAGAAGAGATCCGGCCGTCGTGCGACCCGCTCGAGGCGGCCCGGCCAGACGAGCGTCGCAAGGCCCCGGCGGACCGCGGAGGGCTCGAGCGGAAGACCGAGGGTCTCACGGAACCGGGCGACGGCCGCGACCGCGAGCGCCGCGTTGCCGGGCTGGAACCGGCCGTGGAGCGGGAGCGCTACCTCCGGGATCGTGCGGCCCGGGAGGGCGACCGAGAACACCTGTCCGTCCTCGGAGATCGACCGCTCCTCGTAGCGGACGTCGGTGCCGAGCCACCAGAGTCCGACCCCGAGTCGCGAAGCAGCCGCTCGGATCGTCCGCGCGGCATCGTCCGGGAGCTCGCCGACCACGCCGACCATCCCTGGGCGGAAGATGCCGGCCTTCTCCCGGGCGATCGCCGATCGGTCGGGCCCCAGGAGGTCGGTGTGCTCGAGCTCGATCGTCGTGATCACGCCCACCCGGCTGTCGAGAACGTTCGTCGCGTCGAGCCGGCCGCCGATCCCCACCTCGACGACCGCCGCGCGAACCCCCTCGCGAGCGAACCAATCGAGCGCGACCGCGGTGGTGACCTCGAAGAACGTCGGGTCCCGATCGATCGCGTGCCGGTCCTTCAGGGCGTCGGCCGCGCGCTCGATGCGCGAGACGCCCTCCACGACCGCCGACGGGTCGATGCGCTCTCCGTCGATCCGAAGGCGCTCCCGGTAACTCTCGAGGTGAGGGGAGGTGAACAGGCCCGTCCGGGCGCCGTGCGCCGTGAGGATCGCCTGGGCCATCGCCGCCACCGATCCCTTGCCCTTGCTCCCGGTCACGTGGATCGCCGGGTAGGCACGCTCGGGGTGACCGAGCTCGCCGAGAAGCGCCCCGATGACCTCGAGCCCGGGGACGAGGCCGAAGCGCCGTCGGCGGTAGAGCGAGTCGAGCGTCGCCCGGTACTCCGACGGGCCCGCCCTCCGCTCGGGCGCGCGCCGTCGCTGGGTCATGGAACGATCGCCGGGACGTCGGGTGCCGTCAGTAGGTCGATCGTTCGCGATAGGCTCCGTAGACATCCTGGAACGCACGGACGATTTCGCCCAGGGTCGCGTCCGCCCGAAGCGCGTCGAGCACCGCGGGCATCGTGTTCTCCTCCGGCGTCTCGGCGACCTTGCGCAGGCGGTCAAGGGCGGCGGCGTGCCGGCTCCGATCGCGCCGCGCGCGCAGCGATCGGAGGCGCGCCGATTGCCGCCGCCGCGCCTCCTCGGAGATCTTGAGGCGAGGCACGCGGACGGGAGTGTCCACCGTGTACGCGTTCACGCCGACGATCTTGTCTTCGCCGGCCTCGACCGAGCGCTGGTACCGGAACGACGCTTCCTGGATCTCCCGTTGGAAGAATCCCCGCTCGATCGCCGCAACGACCCCTCCCAGCTCGTCGATCCGGTCGAAGTAGCGCCGTGCCTCCTCCTCCATCGTGTCGGTGAGCCACTCGAGGTAGTAGCTCCCCGCGAACGGGTCGACCGAATCGGTCACGCCCGACTCGGCCGCGATGATCTGCTGCGTACGGAGGGCGATGCGCACCGCGTCCTCGCTCGGGAGCTGGATCGCTTCGTCGTAGGAGTTCGTGTGGAGCGACTGAGTCCCTCCGAGCACCCCGGCGAGGGCCTGAACGGTCGTTCGGACGACGTTGAGCTCGGGCTGCTGCGCGGTACAGGAGCAGCCGGCGGTCTGCGTATGGAACCGGAGCCAGAGCGATCGCTCCTTTTTCGCGCCGAACTCCTCGCGCATGATCTGGGCCCAGAGCCGTCGCGCGGCGCGGAACTTCGCGATCTCCTCGAAGAAATCGTTGTGGGAGTTGAAGAAGAACGAGAGGCGGGGCGCGAACTCGTCGACGTCGAGGCCCCGCCGGGCCGCTTCCGCGACGTACGTGCGGCCGTCCGCGAGCGTGAACGCGAGCTCCTGGACGGCGGTCGAACCGGCCTCCCGGATGTGGTAGCCCGAGATGGACACCGGGTTCCAGCGCGGCGTTTCCCGCGTGGCGAACTCGATCGTATCCGTGACCAGCCGCAGCGCCGGTCGCGGAGGGTAGAGGAACTCCTTCTGCGCGATGTACTCCTTCAGGATGTCGTTCTGCGTCGTGCCACCGAGACGGGTAGGGGGAACGCCTCCGGCTTCCCCCGCGAGGAGGTACATCGCCCACACGATGTTCGCAGGCCCATTGATCGTCATGCTCGTCGTCACGTCGGCGAGGGGGATTCCCCGCAAGAGCCGGCGCATGTCGTCGAGCGATCCGACGTTGACGCCGCATTTGCCGACCTCCCCCAGGGCCTCCGGGTCGTCCGCGTCGATCCCGTATAGCGTCGGGTCGTCGAACGCGATCGAGAGCCCGGACTCCCCGTGGGCGAGGAGGTAGTGGAACCGGCGGTTCGTGTCCTCCGGGGATCCGAACCCCGAGAACATGCGCATCGACCACACGCGCCCTCGGTACATCGTCGGATGGATGCCCCGCGTGAACGGGGGCTGGCCCGGATAGCCGATACGGTCGAACGTCGA
>JASHQN010000118.1 GCA_030039135.1 Thermoplasmata archaeon
GATCACGGCGAGTGCCCTCACGCCGTCCGCGCGTCTCGCAACCTCTTCCGCGAGATCGTCTGGCGACTCGAGGAGGCCCAGCCCGGCACCCGTCAATCCCTCCTCCGCACGCACGATCGCCTCGCTCGGCTGCTGCTCGCCGAGGCGGAGTTCGGAGCGCCGGGCCGGTGCCGGTCCTGCGGGGAGGCGTCGGCCACTACCCTCTGCCGCACCTGCGAGTACCTCGAGCTCGTGCGGGCTCCCGCGGCCGCGGAGGTCCCATGACGGCGGACCCGATCCCCCCGGGGTCGGATCCGCGAGCCTCGGTGCGCCAACGCGTCTTCGTGGTGGGCGCGGGGATCATGGGCAGCGGGGTCGCCGCGCAGTGTGCGCTCGCCGGCTATCCCGTCACGCTCGAGGACATCAGCGAGGAGCTGGCGCGTCGGGGGCTTGCGAACGCGACGCGGGCGCTCGAGCACGCCGCCCAGAAGGGCACGATCGGTGCCGGGGAGAAGGAGGCCGCCCTCGCACGGATCGACGTGGCGATCGGGCTGAGGCGGGCCGACGCCGCGCAGATCGTCGTCGAGGCGGCCCCGGAGGACCTGCGTCTCAAGCGCGAGGTGTTCCGCGACCTGGAGGACGCGACGCACCCCGCGGCGCTCCTCGCATCGAACACTTCGTCCCTGCCCATCACATCGATCGCAGAGAACCTGCGAGACCCGGGCCGGGTGGTCGGCCTCCATTTCTTCAACCCCGTTCTGCAGATGGGGCTCATCGAGCTGATTCCGGGCCACCGCACCCGCCCCGAGATCGTCGAGCGAGCCCGCGCGTTCGGGGCAAGCCTCGGGAAGACGATCGTCACCTCGCGCGACACGCCGGGGTTCGTCACGACCCGCGCCCTCGCGGTCCTTCTCAACGAGGCCGTCTGGATGCTCTACGAGGGCGTTGCGACCAAGGAGGACATCGACACCGCCTACCGGCTCGGCTTTCACCATCCGATGGGGCCGTTCGAGCTCGCGGACCTCGTGGGACTGGACACCGCTCTCGCGATCCTGGACGTCCTGTGGGAAGGGTTTCACGACCCCCGGTACCGCGCGTGTCCTCTCCTGCGAACGATGGTGGCCGCCAAGCAGCTGGGTCGCAAGACCGGCGAAGGGTTCTACATCTACCCGTCCCGCGAGGGGCGCGCGTGAGCGCCGTCGACGCCGCCCTCGATTTTGTCATCCTGGTCCTTCTCTCGCTCGCTCCCGCGCTCGTCTACTTGAGCTGGGTCCGGCGCACCGAGCGGTTCGCCGGACCGGGCTGGGGCTCGGTGCTGAAGGCGTTCGCCTACGGGGCGCTCTTCGCCACGATCGTCGCCGCCGTTCTCGAAGCGGTGATCGTGGACCTCGGGACGAGGGCGAGCGGTCTCCTCCCGGGCCCGGAGTTCACCTTCCTCAACTCGAGCTCTCCCGCGGGGGAGTTCTTCCTCGTGCTCGTCGTGGCGCCGTTCATCGAAGAAGCGCTCAAGGCGTCGGGGGTGTACGCCTTCCGCGACGAACTGCGGTCGGTCGCGGACGGCCCGGTGTTCGGCGCTTCCGTCGGACTCGGCTTCGGGTTCTTCGAGACGTTCCTCTACGGGCTCGCGGCGTTCGTTGTCGGCGGTCTCGTGGCGGGCATCGCGATCATCCTCGTCCGCAGCGTCTCGAGCGTCCTGCTCCACGGAAGTTCGACCGGGATGTTCGGCTACGGCTTCGCCCGCAGCCGCTTCAAGGTCCCGGGGCCGGGATCGGGCAGCTACTACCTGGTCGCGGTCGGCATGCACGCGGGGTACAACTTCCTCGCGTCGCTCGCTACGATCGCGGTCCTGCTCGGCATCACGGGCGTCGGTCTCGACCTAGCGGCGATCGTGGCGCTCCTCGCCGCTATCGCGTTCGCCTTCACGGCGATCGAACACGTGCGCGAGGTGATCTCCGTCTCGGACTACCCGTCGCTCCTACCCGGGGCGAACCGCTACCAGCCGCCGGGCCCCCGGGCGCGCTAGCGGGCGATCACGCGCCGGTCGGCGGATCGGCTTGCCGCTTCCAGTCGGCCTCGCCGATGTCGCGGTAGACGGTCCCCGCGTCTTCTTCCGACCGGGCCTCGCCCTGCTGACCGACGTCGCGGATGCGCGCCTTCTTGAGCAGCCAGTAGTGGATCCTCCACGTCTTGCCCCGCGAGACCGTCGCGTCCTCCTCTTCGCTCGTGAGGAGCCCTTCCTCCTCGAGCTGGTAGAACCGGTCGCGGTCCTCGCTCGAGAGCTTGTTGTCGAGCACGGTATCGTCGAGCCCGAAGTAGCCGAGGACCATCCGGGCGGTCGATCGCGCTTCGGCCGGCGGCATCTTGCCGCGGGCGACGAGGGTGCGTTCGATCGCTCGGGTCAGTTCCGCCTCCGTGATCGAGGGCATACCGACCGCAGGACCCACGCCACGGCCCAGTAAATAGACGGTGAATGGACGCGCAGGGCCCGAACGCCAACCTTTACGGACCTCCGCCGTGGCGGCGATGTGCCCGACCCCGTGCCGTTCGATGTGCCGGACCGCGCGACGGCGGTCGCAGACCGCGCGCGAGACCGGGGCCTCTGCCCCGAGTGCTTTGGACGGCTCTTCGGGCGGCTCGGCCACGGGCTATCGAACCCGGAGCGCGCGGAACGCCTCGGCGGCCCCGGACCGGCGGCCGCCGAGGACGAAGCAACGTGCCCGATCTGTGACGGCCTCTTCGCGCGGCTCGACACGTGGGTCGACCGGTCGCTGCGGGCCGCCGAGGGCTACGAGTGGCACCGGTTCGCCTGCGGGTCGCGCTGGGACCCGGAACGGCTCGCCCGGGAGGAGATGCTCTGGACCGAGATCGGGACCGAATGGGGCGAGAGCGCGCGCTCCGCGTTCAACCGGGAGCTCGGCAAGCGGATCGAAAGGCGGACGGGAGCGGCCGGGAGCCCCGAAGGGCCCGAGGTGGTCCTTCTCGCCGACCTTCCCGTCGGCCGAGTAGAACTGACCGTGCTACCGCTCTACCTTCAGGGACGGTACCGCAAGCTCGATCGGACCCTGCCACAGACCCGGTGGCCCTGCCGCCGGTGCCGAGGCCGCGGCTGCGACACGTGCGGCGGCACCGGTAAGACCTACCCCGACAGCGTCGAGGAGATCATCGCGGCCCCATTCCTCCGGGCCAGCGAGGCCCAGGGAAGCCGATTCCACGGGATGGGACGGGAGGACATCGACGCACGAATGCTGGGCCGGGGGAGGCCGTTCGTGCTCGAGCTCGTTCGGCCCCGGCGCCGCACGCTCGACCTCCGTTCGATCGCCGCCGAACTGCCCGACGGCCCCGGGGCGCGGGTCGAGGTCCGGAACCTCGCGCCGGCCCAGGCCTCCGACGTGGTGCGGATCAAGGAAGCCGCTCCCGAGAAGAGCTACCGGGTCGGCGTGCGGGGCGACGTCGCGGTGGCAAAGGTTAATGAGGCTCTCGACCTCGCGCTCTCCCGAGCGATCGCCCAGCGAACGCCCACCCGCGTCGCCCACCGTCGAGCCGACCGCGTCCGCACGCGTCGGATCGTCGCGGCGCGTCTCGTGGACGCGTCGGAGGGACGGTTCACGCTCGACGTCCGAACCGAGGCCGGAACCTACGTCAAGGAATGGGTGGAAGGAGATGGCGGTCGAACCGAACCGAACCTGGCCGCCCTCGTCGGGGCCCCCCTCTCCGTGGAGTTCCTCGACGTGATGGAGATCCACGACTCGGAGGTCGACTAGCATGGTCAAGAGCTCGAAGGGGTTCCGCTCGCGTTCCCGCGGCACGTTCACGAAACGGGTCCGGGAGCGGGGGCTCCCGCCGATCACGCGCTTTTTGCGCGAGTTTCAGGTCGGAGAGAAGGTGATGGTCCGGATCGAGCCGTCGGAACCTCACGGCCAGCCCCATCCTCGCTACCAGGGCCGGGTCTGCACGGTGGTCGCGCGCACCGGACGGGCGTACCGGATCGAGTTCCGGGACGGCGGCAAGCGCAAGGAGCTGATCGCGCTGCCGATCCACCTGTTGCCGGCGCCGACCGCGAGGGGGCCCGATGCCTGAGCCAGTGACCCTCGCGCGCGTCAAGGAGCTGCTCGCCGACGAGGCGGCGCACCGAACGCTGCCCCGCGAGGCGGCGCTCGCCCTGCAGCACGCCGAGCAGTTCGCGCGACTGCCCCGCGAGGCGACCGACCAGCTGGTCGCCGAGCTCCGCACGCTCCCGTACGTCGACGCGGTCGTCGCGGCGAAGATCGCCGACATGCTGCCGCAGTACCCCGAAGAGATCCGGCTCCTTTTCTCGAAGGAGCGGGTGGTCCTCGACGAGGCCCAGATCACCCGGCTCCTCGAGATCGTGGCACAGCACCGATGAATCGGGGAGAGACCCGTGGAGAGCTACGCGTACATCCTCGACTACCTGCCGAACGGCCGGCAGACCGACCGGGGCTTCCACCGCGAGCCGCTCGCGCTCGCGATCGGGGAGGACGAGCTCAAGCTGTTCGAGCTCGAGCCCCGCCGCGGAGCGAAGCTCGTCCCGGGTAGCCGGATTCCCCTCGTGGGGATCGAGAACGTCCCGCCGCCGATCGATCACGTGCGCCGGCGCATCGGCTACGACGAGCTCACCGTCGCGGGCCGATCGGAGCTTCCCCCGACCCTGGAGAAGATCGTTCGTGCGAACTCTCCGCGGTTCCTCCGGTTCTTCAACGAGTCCCCGGCGGTCTCGCGCCGGTTCCACCTGCTCGAGCTCCTCCCCGGGATCGGCAAGAAGACGATGCAACAGATCGTCGATGAGCGCAAGCGCGCTCCGTTCACGAGCTTCGAGGACCTCGAGCAACGGCTCCACCTGAAAAGCCCCGAGCGGCTCATCGTCGGCCGAATCGAGCAGGAGCTGAGCGGTGTCGACGACAAGTACCGGCTCTTCGTCGCGCCGTGAACCTCGAGCGTCGATCGATCTCGCGGTCCCGACGCGGCCCGAGGACGTCCGCGATACCCTGGAGGCTCTCGGGGTCCGTCCCCGCCGCGCATGGGGCCAGTCGTTCCTGGTCGATCCGTTCGTCGCGGACGCGGAAGCCGCGCTCGTCGAGGCGCGGCCGGGCCGTCCCGTCGTCGAGATCGGCGGGGGACTCGGGGTGCTCACGGCCGCGCTCGTCCGGCGGGGCCTCGAGCCCCTGACGGTCGTCGAGAAGGACGTCCGTCTCGCGCACTTCCTGCGGGTCACGTTCGGCGACCGGATCCGGGTCATCGAAGGGGACGCGCTCACGATCGCCCTGCCGGAGGCGGTCGCGATCGTCGGGAACCTTCCGTACGCGATCGCCACCCCTCTCCTCCTCCGGCTCTTCACGCTGCGCGCTCCGCGCCTGGTCGTCCTCCTGCAGCGGGAGGTCGCCGAGCGCCTCGCCGCGACACCGGGATCGAAAACGTATGGCCGACTCACGCTCGCTGCCCGGCTCTTTGGGGACGTCGAGCTCTACCGGTCCGTCCCGAGGTCGGCGTTCGTCCCGGTTCCTGAGGTCGATAGCCGACTCGTGGTCCACGTCCGCCGGCCGGGCCCGCTGCCCGTCCCCTCCCTCGCGATCTACGAACT
The DNA here is from genome assembly GCA_030039135.1 of Thermoplasmata archaeon. GTDB lineage: Archaea > Thermoplasmatota > Thermoplasmata > Lutacidiplasmatales > UBA184 > Lutacidiplasma. The sequence goes on from JASHQN010000118.1 coordinate 5,576, forward strand.
GGTCGTCCGCGAGCTGTTCTCCGGACGCCGCAAGCAGCTCGGGAACCTTCTCCCGCGCCTCGGGCGGAGCCCGGCCGGCGCCGCTCGGCTCGCCCGGGCGGCGGACTGGCCCCACGACTGGTCGCGCCGTCGACCCGAGGAGCTTCCTCCGGAGGCGTTCTTCGCGCTCGCGCGCGCGCTCGCGGCGGAGCGCGAACGCGCGTAGCGCGAGGTCGGCCTCGTTGCGGCTCGACCGACGACCGTAAGCCGAGCCCGTCGTTGGACGAGTCGGGGTCTCGATGCGTTCCCACGATCGGGCCGGAGAGCTCGCGGGAAGCGTCCGACGCCCGATCCCGGGGGCTCGGCGGATGGGGCTCGCCGATCGAAGCGAGACCCTCGAGGTGACGGTTCTCCTGCGGCGGGGAGGGCCGTTGTTCCCGTCCCTCGCGGACCTCGGTGCGTCGCCGGTCTCCTCCCGTCGGTACCTCACCCGGGGCGAGTTCGCCGCGCGCTACGGCGCGCGAGCCGAGGATCTCGCCCGGGTCCGCTCGTTCGCCAGCGCCCGAGGGCTCCGCGTGAGGGCGGAGGATCGAGCCCGCCGCACGGTGCGGCTCTCCGGTCGGGTCGGGGACCTCGCGCCGGCGTTCGGCACGGAGCTCTACCGCTACATCTACGCGCGCGGCTCGTACCGAGGGAGAGAAGGGCCCCTGGTCCTGCCGGAGGAGCTCGAGGGCCGGGTAGTCGGCGTCTTCGGGCTCGACAATCGCCCCCAGGCCCGGCCCCCGTTCCGGCCCCGCCCCGCTTGGGCGGCAGGGCTGCCCGCGTACACTCCGCCCGAGGTCGCGGGGGCGTACGACTTTCCCGGGGATACTAGTGGCGCCGGCGAGTGCATCGGGCTGATCGAGCTCGGCGGAGGGTACTCGGCATCGGACCTCGACGCCTACTTCTCCGGGCTCGGGCTCCCGGTGCCGTCCGTCACGGTCGTAGGGGTCGATGGCGCGTCCAACGCCCCGACCGGCGCTCCCACCGGGCCGGACGGCGAAGTGGCCCTCGACCTCGAGGTCGCAGGATCGGTCGCACCCGCCGCTCGGCTGGTCGCCTACTTCGCTCCCAACACGGACCAAGGGTTTCTGGACGCGGTGCTGGCCGCGGTCCACGACGACACCAACCGTCCGACCGTCCTATCGGTCAGCTGGGGAAGCCCCGAGCCCACATGGACCGCCCAGGCGCGCGACGCCTTCCAATCGGCGTTCCAGGATGGGGCCGCCCTCGGCGTCACGGTCGCCGTCGCCGCAGGCGACCAGGGGGCGACCGACGGCAGTGCCGACGGCGCCCTCGAGGTCGACTTCCCGGCGTCCGCACCGGAGGCGATCGGATGCGGCGGCACACGGCTCACGATCTCGGGCGGGACGGTCTCGAAGGAGACCACGTGGAACGAGCTTTCTCGGGGGGAAGGCGCGACCGGTGGGGGCGTCAGCGAGGCGTTCCCGCGACCGAGCTACCAGTCCGGCGCGAGCGTGCCCCTGGCGCCGAACGGGTACGCCGGCCGGGGGGTGCCCGACGTCGCCGCCGACGCGGACCCCGTGACGGGCTACCAAGTCCTCGTGGACGGTCAGTCGGTGGTCCTCGGCGGCACCAGTGCGGTCGCGCCGCTGTGGGCCGCGCTCATCGCCCGGATCAACCAGGCGCTCGGCCACTCCGTGGGCTTCGTGAACCCCCTCCTCTACGCGGCGCCGGCAGGGACCTTCCACGACATCACCACGGGAGACAACGGAGGGTACGCCGCCGGAGTCGGCTGGGACGCGTGCACCGGGCTCGGCTCGCCGGACGGAACCGCGCTCCTGAAGGCTCTGGGCGGTCGCTAGCCTATTAGTCCCGGCGCCTCGACGCGCGGCCGGGGAGCGATGGGCGACACCGAGGGCGCGGGGTTCCTGACCCTCAGCGACGTCGAGGCCGCGGGCGCGGCGCACCTCTCTCCCGAAGTGTGGGCGTACGTACAGGGTGGGGCCGGGGAGGAACGATCGGTCGCGGCCAACCGGGACGCGTTTCGACGGCGCACTCTCCGGCCTCGGGCGCTCGTGGATGTCGGGACGATCGATCCCACGACGACGCTGCTCGGGGAGCGGGTGCGGGTCCCGTTCTTCGTCGCGCCGATGGCCTACCACGGGCTTATCCGCCCGGAGGCCGAGGACGCGACCGCGCGAGCGGCGGCCGCCGCGGGCGTGCTCAACGTGGTCAGCACGCTGTCGACCCGCTCGCTCGAAGACATCGCCCGCGCGGCGCCCTCGTGTCCGCGCTGGTTCCAACTCTACCTGCAACCCGACTTTGCCGTCTCACGACGGCTGGTCGAGCGGGCCGCCGCGTCGGGCTATCGCGCGATCGTCCTCACCGTCGACGTGCCGGTCCTCGCGACCCGCGACCGGCAGGCCCGGGGCGGGGTCGCGATCGACGAGCCGGCTCCCATCGGAAACGGGACGGACGTTGAGGCGCCGCTCCGCGAGGCCGCCGCCGACGGAGACCGCTTCACCCTCCGCGCGGAAGCGTCCGAGACCTGGGACGTCGTCGACCGCGTCGCGGCCGCCTCCCGCCTGCCCGTCGTTGTGAAGGGCGTCCTGAGCGCCGACGACGCCCGACGTGCGATCGATCATGGGGCCCGCGCCGTCGTCGTCTCCAACCACGGAGGCCGGCAGCTCGACGGCGCGCCCGCCGCTCTGGACGTCCTCGCCGAGGTGGTGGCGGGCATCGGGTCCGATGCGGAGGTCTACGTCGACGGCGGCGTTCGACGGGGAAGCGACATCGTGCTCGCGCTCGCACTCGGGGCCCGCGCGGTCGGGCTCGGCCGACCGGTCCTTTGGGCGCTCGCCGCCGGGGGAGAAGCCGGGGTGGCTCGGCTCCTCTTCCTGCTCCGCCAGGAACTCGTCTCGACGATGGCGATCGCGGGCCGGCGAACGCTTGCGGAGATCGATGCGACCGCCCTAGGCCCGAACCGCTGGTGAGGCCGGTGGGGCACGCGCGGCGAGCGCCCGTCGATCCAGAGTGAGCGCGCCGGGGCGGGAAAAAAGAAAGACCCCGGGGCCGGGCCCCGGGGGGACGCCGTCCTACTGGACGGCGACCTTGACCTCAGACTCGCTGGGGTGCTGCTTCGGGAGCTCGAGCGTGAGGAGACCGTCCTCGACCTTCGCCTTCGCGTCCGAAGCGACCACGGGCTCGGCGAGCTCGAGGGTCCGGTAGTAGCCGGCGTAGGCGCGTTCGCGGTGCACGTACGGCTCGTCGGACTTCGGGGACTCCTTCGTCGCCTCGCCGCGGATCTCGACCGTCGAACCCCGGACTCGGATGTCGAGGTTCTCCTTCGGGATGCCCGGGATCTCGGCGACGATCTTGTACGCCTTTCCCGTGTCCGCCACGTCGGTTCGGGCCGCTCGGAACATCGGTGCCGACGGGTTCTGGCTCAACGCCAGGCCCCACGGCTGGACGTCGAACGACTCGAAGAACCGCTGCCGCATCGTGTCGAACAGCTCGTCGAGGTCGCTCCAAGGCTCGCTTGCGCTCTTCTTCTGCTTGATCTCTGTCGTCATGCTCTACCTCGGTGTATTACCGTAGAAGTCAGTTAAGGCTCATATAAAAAGAGTGCAGGTGCGCCCTGACGAAGACGCCGTCGGGTTCGGGGGCTGCCGTCCCCGCCGGCTAGGGCACGCGTGCACCGCAGCTGCCGCAGAACTTGACCGTCGGTCCGGCCTCGGCCCCGCACGACGGGCACGCGCGTC
>JASHQN010000119.1 GCA_030039135.1 Thermoplasmata archaeon
GTGGTGAGTCCGGCCGGACCGAACGCGGCTGTCGCTCTGAACGACGGAAGCATTCCCTTCCTGCTCTTCGGGACCAAACTGCGAGGGCGATGGAGCATCTTTCGGACGAGAATCCCTGCGAGAGGGCGCGAGAACTGGCTGCTGCAGAAGGGCCGCGACGAGTTCGCCGTGGCCCGCTACGATCCGGAGAGCGAACCGTTCTCCGCGCTGTCCGGTAAATTCCTGGCGGACCCGCGCTGAGGGCGGTGGGCCACGGCGGGTCGGGCCGGCTCCACGAGTCGACGCGCGCGCCTTCCGACCGGTCTAGAGCGCGGCGTTGCGGCGGAGCGGAGTGTCCGCGTCAGAGCAACCTCTCGCGCGTACCGCTCGGAGAGCGGGACCGCGCCCGGCGCCCCGATCGTAGTGGCCGAGGACCCGCCCGTGAACCGGACGCGGCACCGGCGGCAACATTGGGCCCGGGCAACGCCCTTACGGGCTGACTACATGACTCGCGCCGCCGAACGCCGATGGCTGTTCGAGCCGAGCGTGCGGAGGGATGGAATGAGGGAATACCGGATCGTGAGAGAGATCGAAACGCCGAGGATGGGACCGAACAACCATCGGCTTCTCGAGGACCGTATCAACGAGCTCGCGAAGGAGGGGTGGGTCGTGCATTCGTTTGTCGTGAGCCACTCGGCGACCGTGATCGGACCGACGTTCACGCCGAGCGCGTACTACAGTGCGCTCCTTGAGCGAGAGACGCGAGCCAGGCCTTCCCGCTAGAGACCCCTCCGGGGTTCTCGTTGCCAATCCGAGGGCCGCCGGTCGTGCTCGGGCTGTTCGGGGCGGCGCGACTAGGGCGCCGGAACCGTCGTGTCGACGGCTCCCTCGACGAGGGCCGCGGGGATCGCGACCGAGCTCGGGGCCGATCGCAGGTGGGCGAATAGCTCGGCCCGGGCCCGATATGCGTCGGGGGCGCGGACGCCCCGCGCCCGGTCGGCGAGCAGCGTCATCTGTCGTATCTCTCCCCAGGATCGGATCATGCTTTTGGCATCGACCTCTTCGCCGAGCGCCTCGACCGCATCGAGCCGGGTGGCGAGAAACCGGCGGATCGTTTCGGACGTCGCACGAGTTCCGGCCTTCTCGGCCTCCGCACGCCAGCGGCGTTCGGGATGGTGCCGTCGAACGACCTCCCGTCCGTCGAGGGATTGGATGTTCGCACCGCCCTCCCAGATGGGCGTGACCAGCGCGTCGCGCACTAGCTTGGCCACCGGCCGCTCTTCCAGGTACCCCACTCCCCCCAGAACCTCCATCGCCAGCGTGGCGCTGCGGACGGCTTGCTCGGCGATGACCAGCTTCGCGACATGCGTCGTGAACCGCATGAGGTGGGTTCCTGCGTGGTAGGGTGGCGAATCCCGCGCGGCCCGCCCGAACTGAAATGCGCCATCGAGCGCGTGCAGGGAGGCGGCGTCGGCCTCGGTGGCCAGTGTGGCGAGATCGAGTGCGAGGAGCGGATGCGCAGCGAGCGGCTTTCCAAAAGCGCGGCGTACGCGGGCGTAGTCAACGGCCAGCTCGGCCGCCCGCTGCACCACCGCCGCCGAACCCACCGCGTTGGCGACGCGCGATAGGTTGAGCATCTCCATGACCGGGATCACTCCGACTTCCGGTGTGCCGAGCTCGTAGGCCTCCGTCTCTTCGAGGATCACTTCGCCCGTCGGGACCGGGATCGTGCCGAGCTTGTCCTTCAGCCGCCGGATCCGCCAGTTCGGTCGACCATCGCTCCGCCACGCCGGCGCGAAGAATAGGCGGATCCCTCGGATCCCTTCCGCCGCCCCGTCGGGCCGCGCGGTGATGACCGCGAAGGACGCGCCGACGTTGCTGCAGAAGAACTTCTCTCCCGAAAGCGTCCAGCGGCCGGCGGGTCCGGGTCGCGCCAGGGTACGGTTGGATCCGAGGTCCGACCCCCCCTGCTCTTCCGTCGCCCATGTCGCGCCCTGACCGCGGCCCCCGTTCTCCACTACCCGCGGTAGGTACCGTTCCTTCAGGGGAGCGCTCCCCCATTTGTCGAGGCAAAACGCGGTCGCGAGCGTGACGGTGACCGAGCAGAGGCAGCCCACGTCCGCCACTTCGTGCATCAGCGCGAAAGTGTAGGGCCAATCGTGCTGACCCGTCACCGGGCCGATCGCGATCCCGCTTGCGAAGAGGCGGTCGAGGACCCGAGCGTGATCCGGCGCCAGGACGATCTCGGACCCTTTTCCGGCCGAGGGCTCACCCTGCCGTAGCTGAGGCCGGGCCCAGCGATCGACCTCGTAGGCTACTCGTTCGAGTTCCGTGCGCGTGAACTCGCCGAACCCCTGGAGGCGGTCAAGCTCATCGTCGTCGAGCGGTCGTCGGGCCGACCGGAACGCGTCCCGCACCACGCGCGGAGGAAGGTCCTGGACCATAGCCCCCCGAGCGTCCCAGGTGGCGCCCGATTATCTAGCCTCGCCGGCCCGGCCGGCGGCGGGCGACCTTCGAGACGGCCCCGACCCAACGCCCCGAGCGGGCCGACACACTGATTATTCGCCCCCTCGTCCGAGTCCTCGCGGTCGGCCGGAGGCGCCACGTGGCGAGACGCACGCGGTTCGAGTGCCCGAACTGCGGGAACATCTTCGAGCTCAGCGCCCTATCGATGGTGGTGCGACCCCACGCCCTTTCGAAGGGCAACTACGTGCGGTGCCCCCAGTGTGCGATCTCCAACTGGATTCAGGGGGAGCCCGTAGCATCCGGCTGAGGCGCTATGCGGAGCGCGCCGGGGCGTGGACCGATGTCGGGGCACGGCGGCGCCGGGTTCGACCGGAGCCAGCTCGCTCGGGCAGTGGTGCCCGTCCGGTTCGGCGCTTGGATAGGCACAGGGTGCCGCGGTCCCCTCAGGATCGGGCCCAGTAGTGATGCAACGCCGTGTTGCCCGTGACCAGGCCCAACGCGAGCGCGTGGTCCAGGACGACGTGGGCGAAGAAGCGGCCGTGCTCGTCGGCCCCGGGAGGATCGTGCGGGAAGTAGAAGCCGTCCCGCTTGAGGTCTTCCCAGAACAGCTCAGGGGTCAGCGGATGATCCTGGGTCCCGTCCTTCGCGCACCGCTGCGCGCAGTCGAGGGCCCGGCCGATCGGATCATCGGAGGCGGGATGCTTGATCTGCATGCTTCCCCCGACCCAGGTCGGGTATATGTGGACGCTCGAAGGGCGGTCCTCGGCTCGAGCCCCCTCGAAAGGTCTCGGGCCGGGGCCCGAATCGGGCCCATAGAGCATATAGGAGGTACGGGACTCGAGTGAGCCGATGCCCGAGGGGAAACCGCTCAGAGCGCGGGGGCTTGACGCCCGGCGCTCTCGCGTCGCCGTCGGCGGGCGCCGCCCCTCGTTCCGCTCCGTTCCGGGCCCCTGGGGCCAGGGACGGAATAATCCGGCGTAGAAGGTCAGAACCGGCGAGCGACGCGTTTTCGCGTGGCTCGGGAACGGCCTTCGGTGGAAACGAACCATGAGCGGAGCGGACGCGCGGGCGATAGGGGCGAGCGAGCGAGAGAGCGAGGACGAGCGACGGAGGACACGACTCGGTCTACTGAGCGACGTGCTGGCCGAGACGACCCGGTTCTTTCACGGGCAGGGGTTCACGCAGCTCCTTCCCGTGATGCTGGGACGGAGCACGGATCCGCTCGGGCCGGATCCCGGTTCCTCCGTCATCAAGACCGTCGAGATCGACTACCTCGGTCAGCAGTTCTACCTGATGAACTCGATGATCTTGCACAAGCAGATCGCGGTACGCGACGTCGGTAAGATCTGGATTCTTTCGCCCAACGTCCGCCTCGAGCGGGCCGAACGGGGAGGCTCCCGCAAGCACCTCTTCGAGTTCACGCAGGCCGATTTCGAGGTCCCGAGGGCCCGTGCGGCCGATGTTCGGAGGCTGGTGGAGCTCTACTTCCGCGAGCTGGGAGACGCTCTTCACGAACACCCCGCCTTCCCGACGCTCGGGCTCGAGCCCCCACGGTTCGCCCCGCCGTGGAGAACGTACACGACCCACGAACTCGAGGCACGCTACGGCCCCGAGTGGGAGGATGCCGCGTCGAAGGACCACGACCAGCCGTTCTGGGCCCTCTGCCACCGTCGCGAGTTCTACGACCGCGAGGACCCCGAGGAGCCCGGCCATTTCCTCAACTACGATCTCGTCTACCCGTTCGG
>JASHQN010000120.1 GCA_030039135.1 Thermoplasmata archaeon
ACTCGAAGAACGTCGACGCGCTGTGGGATCGCGCGGTCGCTGCCGGCGCCAAGGTGACGATGCCGCTCGAGAACCAGTACTGGGGCGAACGGTACGGGCGCCTGCTCGACCCGTTCGGGCATCACTGGTCGCTCTCGATGCGCGTGAAGATGAGCCGGGCGGACGTAGCCCGGAAACGGGAGGACGCAATGGCCGCGTTCGCCCGAGGGGAACACCCCTCGCGAGAGCCCCCGGACATCGACGCGTAGCCGGGCGTGCGGCGCGACGTTCGTCGTCCTTCCATGGGCCACCCCGTCGAGTAATGGGCGCGCGCGGGGTTCCTAGTCGAGGACAGCCGGTGCCCACGAGCGGGGCGAGGTCGGGGTGGTCGTGACGCCGCAACGAGAACGGGGCTCGCGGATGGCCCCAAGAGCCGTCGCGGGCTTGCGACGAGAGGAGATCGCGATCCCCGTACGCGGCGGAGAGATCGTCGGCGACCTCGCCGTGCCTCCGGGGGCGATCGGGACGGTCGTTTTCGCTCACGGCAGCGGGAGCGGGCGGTTCAGTCCGCGCAACCGATCGGTGGCCGCGGACCTCGAGTCGGCGGGGATCGCGACGCTGCTCCTGGATCTGCTGACGGGTCCCGAGGCGGAGGTCGACGAGGAGACCCGGCAGTATCGCTTCGACATCCCGCGGCTCGCGGGCCGGCTGACCGAGGCGGTCGACCGTGTCGCCGCCCAGGGCCCCACGGCCGGTAAACCCGCCGGCCTCTACGGAGCGAGCACTGGCGGGGCAGCTGCCCTGATCACCGCCGCGACGCGCCCGGAGGCGGTTCGCGCGCTGGTCCTCCGAGGCGCAAGAAGCGATCTCGCAGGACCCGCCGCGCGGCAGGTCCTCGCCCCGACGCTCTTTCTCGTGGGCGAGCATGACCCGATCGTCCGGGACCTCAACGAGGCGACCCGATCCGAGATGCCGGGACCCACCGAACTCGTGGTCGTACCCGGCGCGAGTCACCTCTTCGAAGAGCCCGGTGCGCTCGAGGAGGTGTCCCGGCGAGCTCGGGATTGGTTCCTCCGTCATCTCCCGGCCGCCATGCCGCCTTCGAGTCCATGACGACCCAGACTGTCCTCGAGGCCGAACCTTCCCTTCCGTCCGGGCCCGAGGGTCTTCTCGAGGTCGCCGCCGTGCTCGAAGGGACGACCCACGTCTCGGGTATCGCTTGGAGGCTCTCCGCTCCGGGCAGCGCGGAGGCGCACGGCTCGGCGACACATCGCCACGGCCACACCCTCGTATCCAGCGAGCTCGCTGCCGTGGGGGTGGGGCTGAGGGAAGCTCTTCGTAAGGGCTACCGGAGACTTCGCGTGCAGGTGCCCGGTTCGCTCGGAGCCCGACTTCTTTCCGGCGGGAGCGGGCCTCGCTACCGACGTGCCGCGACCGCCGCCCGGCGGCTGGCCCCGCTCATTCAACAGTTCGAGTCGGTCCGGTTCGAACCGGTGGCCGCCGAGCCCTCCGAGCTCCGTCGCGCCGCAGAAGATGCGCTGGATGCGGGCCTCCGGGATGTGGCCGATCGCGAGGCGGAGCGACTGCGCCGGCTGGAGGAGACCATCGTTCGGGCGCGGACCGTGCGGCTCGAACGAGAGGCGAGCGGCTGGATGGCGAACGGCCGCTACCACGTACGGCTCGATCCGATGCACTGCGACTGCCCCGCGTGGTCCGCTCGCTGGGCACGGGTCTCCCTCGCCGCCAAACGGGCACAGCGGCTTCCCTGTAAGCACCTCGCCGCCCTTGCCATCGAAGAGGGGATCGGCGTCCCAAGGGAGCTCGAAGCGATGGCGCGTCGAGCCGTCGAGTGAGGTCCGTGACGCCGCTCGATCCGGGGGGCGGAGCGGGCGACGGAGCCACGTTAGTGAATCCGGTTCCACCGCTCGGTTAATCGCGAGTTCAAGGTCGTCCTTATCGGTGAACGGATGTCGGCACGAACGTACCTGCCGCGGATTCTCGAGGATCGTGAGGAGGCAGGCCGGCGCCTCGCCGACCGATTGACACGATTCCGGGACGAGCATCCGGTGATCCTGGCCCTACCTCGCGGGGGAGTGCCCGTCGCGCTCGAGATCGCGCGTGAGCTCGCCGCCCCTCTCGACGTCCTGATCGTCCGCAAGATCGGTGCTCCGGACAACCCGGAGTACGGGCTCGGCGCCATCGCGGAGGGAGGGATCCAGTTCCTCGACGGGATCCGCATCGCCGAGGCGGGGTACTCGAAGGAGGACCTCGACGTGACCATCGCCCGCGAGACCGAGGAGCTGTCCCGGCGTGCCCGGGCCTATCGTGGTGATCGCCCGCCCCTCGACGTCAGCGGGCGCACGGTGATCCTCGTGGACGATGGGGTCGCCACCGGGGGTACGGTCGAGGCCGCGATCCGGGCCGTTCGGGCGCGCCATCCGCGCCGGGTGATCGTCGCGCTAGGGGTCAGTCCATCCGACACGCTCGTCCGGCTGCGGGAGCACGCGGACGAGGTGATCGTGCTGATGGTCCCCGAGTACTTCGCCGCGGTGGGCGAGTGGTACCGGAATTTCGACCAGGTGAGCGACGAGACCGTACGCCGCCTCCTCCAGGTCGACACGACCGGTCCCGCCAGCGCCGGGCCGGCTACGGGACACGTCACACGACCGCGTCGCCTACCCTCGCACGTGGGGGACTAGGACGACGCACACCACGTCGAGCGGAACGAGCGCCTTCTCGAACAGCGACGCGACCGGGCACGCCCTCAGGGCGGTTCGCAAGACCGCCTCCGCGTCCGATGCGCTCGCCCGGGTGCGGATCCGCAGGACACCGTGGACGCGCTCGATCGTCGTCGACCGGGACGGCTTGTCGGATTCGAGCGTGAGGCTCACGCCCTCGAAGGCGAGGCCCCGGCGGTGCGCGGTCTGCACGAAGGAGATCGCGAGGCTACCGGCGAGGGAGAGCAGCAGCAGCTCGGCCCCGGAGGGGCCGGCGCTACGGCCCCCCTCTTCGGGGGAGAGGTCCACGGTCAGGTGATGGCCGTGATCGTCTTCGAGCAAGACCTCGTAACCCTGACGCCAGGTCGCCGTAGCGTGCATCGCTGAGTTCGTACGCACCTCCGCCGCAAGGCCCGTTGGTGAACCTGGTTTGACCGAACCGACCCTGGAACCGGAAGACCTCGCCGTCTACCGCCGGCGCCGCGGGCGAGTCCCGGTTGCGCCCTCGGCGCGGCCCGCCTCGGCTTTCAGACGGGGGAGGTTCGCGATCCAATCGGAAGGGGAATAGACCCCCGCCTCGTGGATCTCCGTGAGCAGGCGAGCGACCATCCCCTCGGTCCACAGCCCCCGAACGTCCTCACCCCCGGAGGAGATCGGGACCGGTTTCGCCGAACGTTGGGCCCCCATGCTGGGCGAGGGCCGCCAGAGGTACGTGGCCTCAGGGATCTCTCCCTCCCCCCGAATCGGAACGTTGGAGCCGTGGGGTCGGATGCAGACGTGCGCTCCCGGGTGCCCCTCCACGAACACGCAGCGGGCGGTTTCGACCCGGAATTGGCAAAGGCTCGACGTTTTCGGGCCGGCGGACAAGCGGAACCGCTCCGGCCGAAGGGAGCGCGCAGCGGGTATAAGGCGGCCGGGCGCTAATAACGAGCCGAGGACTGCTGCGATCGTGGCGAGCGACTCCGGGCCCGTCCTCCGCAAGCTGAGCCGCGCCGAGGAGCGCGTGATCCTGCACGGGGGGACCGAGCCGCCCTTCTCGGGGGAGTATGAGCACAACACCCGGCGCGGTACCTACGTTTGCCGGCAGTGTGGGGCCCCGCTCTACCGATCCGACGATAAATTCGACTCCGGATGCGGATGGCCGAGTTTCGACCAGGAGATCCCGGACGCCGTAGAGCGCCGACCCGATCGAGACGGCGAACGGGTCGAGATCCGATGCCGCCGCTGCGGCGGTCACCTGGGGCACGTGTTCGAGGGCGAGCGTTTCACCCCGCGGAACACTCGTCATTGCGTCAATTCGATATCGCTCGAGTTCGTTCCGGCGGCATGAGCCGGACCCTCGGCGAGTCGGCCCCCGAGCGGGCCAACGCTACGTGCCGGTCGGCGACGATGGAGTTCGGGACCCGTTAGCGGTCGCCGTATCGGGCGATCTACTCGCGACGACGTGGACGGCGCCGGGGCCGTCGATCCGACGTCCCCTCCTCTTCCGACGGCCGGTAGTCCCGGCGGGAGGAGGGATACCGTTCGCGCTGCCATCCCCCAGGGCCCCGCCGGTAGCGCGGCGGGCCGCGGGGAGCGAAGCGGCCCTGGGAACCCTGGCCCCGGGAGAACCCCGGCTTCCGTGGAGGCAGGGTGAAGCGGTTCCCGCACTGACGGCATTCCCCCGTTAGCTGGCCGTTTTCGTCGGTGGTGAACGTGAGCGGAGCGCCACACTGGCGGCAGGGACGCGACCGGCCCGGCCCCTCGTCACGGGTCCGCCCCGGGGTTCGCCGATCCCGCTCCGGCTCGCGTCCCCTAGAAGACGACGGCCGGTGATCCTCCGGCACGAAACGGGAGACGGTCTCGCATTCGGAACAGCTGACCTCGATCGAACCGTCGGACTGGGCCGCGACCGTCAGCGGGGAGCCGCATTCCGCGCATTCGAGAGGGGTGGACGTCGCCCCACGAGGTTCCCCTGGCGGCTCTCGCGCCGGCGGGGAAGGGGTTCCCAGCGTGAGCGGGCCTTCGAGCAGGGTCGTGACTCGGTGGCAGCTCGAGCAGGTGCCCGAGAGCACCCGGGTCTCCTCGATCGAGTACGTCAGCTCCGCCCCGCACTCGGGGCACGACCGTGGTTCTGTCACCGACAGGCTAGCAATCTTGTCGAGCTAATAGCCGCACGCCCAAGCACTGGTCCGGGTGGAGACGGTTTATCCACCGCGCGTGTCCGTCGATCCTGGAGATCCACGATGGCGGCGACGGGGGCGGGCGCGACCCGTGAGGTCGCGACACTGGGCGGAGGGTGCTTCTGGTGCACCGAGGCGGTCTTCCGCGACCTCAAGGGGGTCGAGAAGGTCGAGCCGGGGTACGCCGGGGGCACGGTCCCGAACCCGAGCTACGAGCAAGTGTGCACCGGCCGCACCGGACACGCCGAGGCGGTCCAGGTCACCTTCGACCCGGCGGTCCTCTCTTACGAGGATCTGCTCACGATCTTCTTCACCGTCCACGACCCGACCACCCGCGATCGCCAGGGCAACGACGTCGGCCCGCAGTATCGGTCGGTCGTTTTCTACCACGACGCGCGGCAGCAAGAGACGGCGCGGAAGGTCATCGAGCGACTCGAGAAGGAGAAGCTCTGGCCTCGGCGGTTCGTCACGGAGGTCGTCCCGTTCACGGCGTTCTACCCGGCAGAGGAGTACCACCATGACTACTTCCGCCGCAACCCCGAACGAGGCTACTGCCAGATCGTGATCGCGCCGAAGGTGGCCAAGTTCCGGAAGAAATTCCACGATCGCCTTCGCTCCGCGTGAGCCCTCGGTTTAGAGCGCGAGCAACGCGAAGTACGCTGCGAACGCGAACAGCAGCGCCGTCGATCCGTACACTACGGCCCGGGAGATCCTGGGGCGGTTCCGCGTGCCGAAGTGGATCGCGTACGGGAACGCGAGGATCCACACGAGGATGGCGGCGAACAGGCCCCCGAAAAGGACCAGGCCCCCGAGGTACGCGAACGCCAGGCCGGCCGTCAGCCACCACACGATCTGGAACGGGTTCGAGAGGCCCACCACGACGGCCTGGGAATAGACGCTGACCGAATCGAGATCGACCGTCGCGGAGGCCTCCGAACGGGTGAGGAGACGGTAGCCGAAGACCGCCATCACGATCGCGCCCACGGCATAGACGTAGCGGACGATCGAACTGAGGTCGACCGTAGCGCGCAGCGCGTAGACGACGATGCCGAGGACGAGATCGGCGCTCATCGCGCCGAAGCCGGTGAGGATGCCGCTCCGCAGGCCACGGACCGCTCGGGCCGCGATGAGGGCGTTCATCGGACCGGGGGGTATCGTGAGCGAAAAGCCGAGGACGAGCCCGAGCGCGAGCGCGTAGGCGACCTGCGTCGGACCACCCCTTGGGTGGTGGTCGACGGCGGTTTTGAGCATTTCTCGAGAAGCGTGAGCGAACCCGTAGGTCGGCCCGGCCCCCCGCGGTCCCGACCGCCGTGAGCAACCTATTTCGCCCCTGCCCGGATTCGTCAGAGGATCGCGGACGGCTCCTATGGACGACTCCCCCTGTTCCGGCCGGGTGGTGCAGGTCAACCGGAAATCGCCGGTACCCGGTGAGCGGGGACTTCCGAAGGTCCCCGTCGGGGAAGCGCGGATCACCCGTGCCGGGCTCGACGGCGACTTCAATGTCTACCGCCACGAGGTCTCGCACGACGACCCTCGGATGGCCGTGCTCCTCGTTCCCATCGAGACGTTGGAGGAGTTCCAGCGGGAGGGCTGGCCGGTGCGACCCGGGGACCTCGGCGAGAACCTCACGACGAGCGGGATCCCGTACGAGGCGTTCGTACCGGGCCGGCGATTCCGCGTGGGCGACGCGGTCGTCGAGATATCGAAGCCGTGCACGCCCTGCGAGAACCTCTTCCTCCTTCCCTACGTCGGGAACGACCGGGGACCGGAGTTCCTCCGCGTGACGCTCGGGCGCCGCGGATGGTACGCGAGCGTGGTTCGTGAAGGTCGCGTGCGGCCGAACGACCCGATCACGCTCGTTCCGGCGTAGCCGTCTCAGGTCGCCCTTTCCCGGGGGCTCGCGGCGGCCCCGTTCCGGCGAGCGAACGTCGCAAGGAAGTGGTCGCCGAGGTTCCTCAGCGGCCATCGTGTGCCGATCGCGCGGTCCCAGGCCGCGATGCGGTCGAACCGTCGCGCGAACCGCTCGGCGTATCCCACGAGGTCCGAGGGGGGTAGCACGATCGGCACGGCCTCGAGGTCCTCGAGATCGAACCACGGCCGGAAGCGGCGATCGAACTCCGCCGGGGAGTAGGCGAACACGTCGACGCAGAACCTCGAGCTGCCGACGGGCACGGGTCGGCGAGCGCGGCCGAACGCCCGTCCGGGCCGGGCCGCGAGCGTGTAGCCCAACAGCTCGAACAGGCACCATCGGTTGTAGACGCCCGCGACGAAGCGAGCGTCGGGACGCAGGAGGTCGTACAGCGCGGGCGGGATCGGGGCAAGGTCAGCCTCGCAGTTGAGGGCGCCGTACGTAGAGTAGCCTCCGTCGAGGCTGCCGGCGCCGAGCTCGGTCACCAATTGCCCGAGCGAGGAGGCCCGCAGCTCGCGGGTCCTCAAGCGCTCCGCCAGCCCTTCCGCTCGGGCCTTGGCCCGCACGACGTCGAGCATGCGAGGAGAAATGTCGACGCAGAGGAGCTCGTGCCCGTCGCGAAGAAGCGGCAACGTCTCCGTGCCGGAGCCGCAGCCGATCTCGATGAGGTAGCGGGTCGAGGCGAACGTGCGGCGCAGCCGCGCGAGCGAGCGGTCGCGGAGGAGCCGGTTGATCCGGTTGCCGGCGATGTGCCGATCGTAGTCGTCGGCGACGTTGTCGAACTCCGCCGCGAGCCAGTCGTAGTAGTGGCTCGCCGCCGGCGACGGACTCACGCTCGTGAGGCGAACCGCGAGAACGCGTGCCGGCCGATCGTACCAGCGGGCGAACCGATCGTCGCCGTATTTGCTGCGAAAGTGGGCGAGGACCGTTTGCTTCTCGGCCGGTTCGGTGATCAGCCGGGGCATTCCCTCGACCCACCGTGAGGCAATGCTCAGGTGGGCCCGTCCTTCTCGCAAGACGGTCACCGGCCAGCGCGCGGCTCGATCCCGGGCCACGAGATGTACGACCTTCCCGTCGCCGACGAACCCGAGCGGAACCCTCCCCTCGGGTGTCTCGAGTTCGAGGTACTCAGGTTCCGAGCCCCAGGGCTCCTCCCGCCGAGGGACCGACGGGGCGGCCGGAACGGACGCCTCCCTCTCCATGGCCTCCGACAGCTCGCCCGTCGCCATCCGTGGTTCCTCGCTAGCGGGCCGATGGGATCCGAGAGGGAATCGACATCGGACCGGCGGATGCGGGCAGGACGCTGGCGGCGTCCAGTTCGGAGCCGAGTTCGTCGAACCGAACGGAGAAGAACGCGAGGCGGCGAGGGAGCGTCACGGTACGGAATCCGCCCCCTCCCGCGTCCCGCTCTCTCCGGCTCCGGTAGAGGCCCGCAAGTTGCACGTACGTGGCGAGCACGGGGAAGAGTCCCGCATTGAGCGCGCGGAGCGCCCGAGGCGCGGGGTCGGGCGCGATCGGGGTGTCCGACCGCTCGGCCCGGGCGGAGTACAGTCGGGGTACTTCGACGCCCATCCAGGGACCCGAGGCGAGGAGGTCCCGGTAGAACCGGTTTCCGACCAGCGGCTGGACGGTCAGCGCTTCCCTGGCGAAGAGGAATCCCCGGGACCGCGAGAACTCCGCTCGGGCGACTTCCTCGTCCACGACGTAGTTGAGGCAGGGGGGAGGACGCTCCCCCGCGGTCGAACCCCGGAGCCGAACGGCGAGATAGGCGAACGCGAGGAACAACCAGACGGATCCGGGCCGGGTTACCACTAGGAGATCTAGGTCGTCGCCCTTTTTCGGGGTGCCGTAGGCCGTGGAGCCCGTGATCCCGGCACAGCGGACCAAAGGAAGGATGGGCGAGAGGTCCCTCGTGACTAACTCCCGGGCCGCGCGACGGTACCGCCGTGCTCGGGCCGTTCGTGCGTCGAGCCCTTGGCGGGGTCCTTCCGGACCGAATGCACGCGTGCCGACGACGCGACCTACCTCGGGGCGTCTTTCGAACCATCGGCGCAGCTCCTGCTCGTCGGCTGGACCCTCCGGCGGAAGCAGGGACGCAAGCTCAGAGAGGGGAATCCCTACCCCGAGCCTCCGCGCGACCTCGAGGAGGGCGCCGAGGCGGACGCCGACTGCGGGCGTCGTCGAGGGGGCCGGCGTTACCGGGGGATCCGAGGCCGTTCGCCGTGAGGGCCCGCTCGATCTGTCCGAGATGCGACGCCAGCGTCGATAGTCGGTCCGCCCGAGAAGGAGGTCGGTGCCCGCCAGTACGGCCGCGAACTGCTCCAGCACCGTGAGCAGGAACAGGTCCGCCCAGCTGTGACGTCCCCGTGCGAGCGCTCGGCGTACGACGGCGAAGGCTCGGAGAGGGTGACGGCAGGCAAATCGTGGGAGAACGGAAGGGGCGATCCCGAGCAGACGCTCGACCTGCCGGTGGCCGACCAGGATGCGACGGCGTTGAGAGAGGTGGTCTCGTAGGGACGAGGGAACCTCCGTGTCGACCTCCGCGCGGGGGGCGTAGCCGAGGGCGCCCTCGTGCCCCGCCAGCCACGCGCCGATGAACGACCCGTCGTTGATGATCCCATCTGGGATCGGGGGCGCTCCCGTGAGGCTGAGCAGGAGCAACTCGTCCGAGAGATGGGTCCCATCGCCAGAGCTCAAGGTCTCGCGGTGGAACTCGTCGTGCAGATGCCAGAGGAGCTCGAGGATCCGGGCGACCCCGCCGGTAGGACCCGGCGAGGGCCGCGGGCAGCCCATCACCGCGAAAGGGGGCTCCAACGCGTCGGCGACGTGCAGGAGCTCCGCGACGGCCCCGGGTAAGGCCCGTGCGTCCGAGTTGAGAAGGACGACGGCATCCCCCGTGCTGCGGAGGATCACCTCGCGGAGGGCCCGCGCCTTGCCCGTCCGTTCCGGCTCAACGATGAGCTGTATCCGCGGATCGTTCGTTGCGAGCTGCTCCACCACGTCGACGGTTCGATCGGTGCAGCCGCTCGCGACGACATGGACCGTGCCCCAGCGCCACCCGTCCGGCAGCCGTTGGGAAAGGAGGGAGTGGAGCGCCGAGCCGATCCGACGCTCGTCGTTGTAGGCTACCATTCCGCCGGCGAGAAGCCGTGGCCCGACCGGGCGCGCCACGGCCGGCCGGTCTTGACCGCTCGCTTCGGGACCCTCGGGCCTCCCGAGGATCACGGACCCGACCATCAGAGCCTGACCCTCGAGGAGCGGTTAAACGCGTGGTGTGATTCTCACCGCGTCCTCGAGGACCGTAGGAGCGCAACCGGCCCGGCCGTTCCTCGGGCAGTGACTACTAAGGCCCGGCCGTGATGCGCTGCGGGGATCGTGACCGAACGTAAACGTCCGCCCGCGCACAAGGGGCCGGACCCCGACCTCGAGCGCGTCGCAGGCGCGGTGCGTGAGGTCGTGAGGGCGATCGCCCCGGAGCTGCGGACCGAGCGCCGATGGGGCCACCCCTGGTACGTCGGCAACGACCTGGTCTGTCTCGTCGGTACGTTCTGGCGCCACGTCGGGGTCGAGTTCTGGCGCGGCACGTCGCTGCGCGATCCGGCCCATCTCCTAGAGGGCACGGGCAAGAACCTTCGCCACGTGACGCTCACGTCGGTCGAAGACGCAACGAGCCCGGCGTTCCTCGAGCTCCTACGCGACGCGGTGCGTCTCGACCAGAGCCAGCCCAAGCGCGAGCGCTGACCAGAGCCGTCCGCGGGCGGCGCACCACGAAAGAGCGGCAAATCGACCTGCGAGCGCAGCGGGACACCCTTCCCGGACGCACACAAAACCTCATAGAGGCCGGGACCAGTTTCTGCTCTGGAAAGGACGGTAGTGCAGATGGCGAAGGCACCGACGTGGCACGATGCGGAGCTTCTGATCCGCTTCGACGAGCTGGCCGCCCGCGAGGAGACCCGGAAGGCGATCGACTGGTTCCGCGTCACCCAGATGGGCGCGGAGTCGCCCAACATGCACCCGATCCTGCGCGATGCTCCCGAGTTCGTCTACGTTAGCCGGTTCATCGAGCTCTTCGAGACGATGGGCGCGCTGGTGAAGTTCGGGCTGCTCAACGAGGATCTCGTCCACGACCGGTGGATCGTCCGCGCGGTCTGGGCCTTCCTCAAGCCGACGATCGAGCGGGAACGGCGCACGGTTGGCGTGCCGACGCTCGCGGAGAACTTCGAGTGGCTGGCCGAGCGGAATCGCGCCTGGGCGGAGCGTCGCTTGGGCAAGGCTCACGAGAAGCCGTCCAAGACGTGATCGGCTGACCGGCGTTCGGCCTCGGCGCCGCTCGAACGACTCGCCGAGCGACACGGTCTTCCCGAACTGGGGCCCCCGGCCCACGGCAGGGTGGGCCCGACCGGTCGCTTACTCTCGCAGCCTCGGGCACGTCCGGCAAGCTCTTACCCCGGTGGGACCCCGTCCGCGCGATGGTCAAGCTCGTCCACGGGGAAGAAGAGGTTGAGCTCGCGATCCTGCGGGGGCTCCGCCTCGCGGTCCTCCTCTCCATCGTCCTCTTGGCGCTCGAGTCAGTGGGGGCTTTCCTCTCCCACAGCCTCTCGGTCACCGCGGACGCGGTCCACGACGTACCGGACATCCTCGCGTTCGCGATCTCGTTCACGGCCTTGCGCTCGGTCGAGCGGGGCGCGTCCGAGAGGTTCACGTTCGGACGGCACCGCCTGGAGGTCTTCGCGGCTCTCCTCAACGCTGCCTTGGTGCTGGGGACCGGACTCTTCTTCGCGTACGAAGCGAGCTCGACGATCCTCGCAAGGACCACCTTCGCCGGTCCGGTCGATCCGATCTGGATCGTGGTCGTCGCGCTGCCGAGCCTGGCCCTCCGCGCGGGGAACATCGTCTCCTTACGAAGTATCCCGACCCGGGCGCGCGACCTCAACTTGCGGAGCGTGGTCCTCCACCTGGCGAGCGACCTCGGCATCACCTCCGTCCTCCTCGCGACCGCCCTGATCCTGATCGTCCGTCCGTCGCTCGCCCTCGCGGATCCCGCGGCTGCGCTCGTGATCTCGGGCCTGCTCGTCTGGGATTCCCTGCCGCTGTTCCGCGAGGGCTGGGAGGTCCTGGCCGAGACGACGCCGCGGGACGTCAAGCTCGAGGCGGTCCGCGCCGCGCTGCTGGACGTCCCGAGCGTGTCCGAGGTCCACGATCTTCACGTCTGGGCCGTCTGCCCGACGCTGATCTGCATGACCGCGCACGTCCAGGTCCGAGAGATGTCGATGCGGGAGGGGATGGAGGTCGTGCGACAACTGCGGGACCGCATGGCCGAGCAGTTCGGGATCCTCCACGCGACGTTCGAAGTGGAGGCCGCCGGCGGTCCCCACTGAGGGAGAGCAGGTTCAGGGGACCCGTACCGGAGGCTCCTCGCCGGACCTCACCCTCGCCCGATCGACGACGACCCACTGCCAGCCGTTCTCGAGCTCGACCGGCGCCACCACCAGGCCCTGGGCGACCAGGTCGGTATGGAACTTCAAGAGCGCCGCGAACACCTCCTCGACGTCATCACCGGTGCGCCGTCCGATGTCGTGCAGCGACCCGATCCACGCTCCGTCCTGGACAAGGTCTCGGAGCGCCCGCAGGTACCGGGAGAGCCCTGAGTCCGCCGGGGAGTCACCGCGCCGACCTCCCGACACCGAGGCCTGCCACTGGTGGGGAAGCCGGCTGTGGAGCGGCACCGGGTGAACGTAAACGTTCCAGCGCGGGTCGGCCGGATCGGGCTCCGAAGGCGCGGTCGCTCGACCCTGGATCTCGTCCACCTCGCGCATCAACTGATCGAGCCGCTCGACGGCCGAGGGTTCGGGGGTTTCCATAAGGCTCGAAACCGTCGGGGCCTCCATCGGACCTTCCTCCGCTGCTCCGTCCGTCGCCGACCCGAAGGAATCCGGCTCGGGCAGAGCCACGTCGGGGTCCATAGCACGGGCTTCGATGACCCGAGCGAACTCCTGGATATCCGGTTCGGGGACCGGCCGGAGATTCCGGCGCATGCGGAACCGGTCGAGAGCGGCCCTCATCTCGTGACTCGGAACGAGGAACGAGCGGCGCCGCTCGCCGTCCTGGATCTCGATCCAGGGGCGCCCTTCGGCATCACGAAGGAGCCGCAGTCCCGCGTGGACCACGAGGTCGTGGTAGAGCTCGTGGGCGGGAGGGCCGCCCAACGCCCCGATCGGCGGCTGCCACTCGTCTTTCGGTGTCCCGCCGAGGTCCAGAATCCGCACCGGCTCGTCGCTCACTCGCGGTTCTCCCGTCGCTCCCGGTCCCGGGTCTTGGGACTCCGCCCCGGTCGGAATGCCCAGCATACCGTCGGCGAGGAGGGTTTAGTTCTTTGCGAGGCAAAGGAAACACGGGTCGGCCCCTCGGAGGGCGGACGAAGGTTGATGAGACCCGCGCCTTTCTAGAGCCTCGTGTGCGACCTGCCCGAGGAAGAGCTAGCGGAGTACGTGCTCTGGCTCGAAGCGGCCCGGGTCCGAGCGGAGAGAGCGACCGCTCGGGCCAACGCTCGGATCGAGCGAAGGGAGGCCGAGAGCAGGGGCACCTCGGAGCTGCCGAGCGTTCCCGCCTAGGCCGTACGGCCTGCCGACGGCGTCCCGAGCGCCTGGCCCAGCACGTTCTGACGCTCTCGCCTTACTCGTCCACCTCGGCGAACCCGAGCGAGATGGTCGGCGTCAGGGTCGGAACGGCCGGCGCCGCGGACCCGCTCGCGTATTCCTCATAGGGCACCACTTGGAACCAGAGCTCCGCGGTCACCGACTGTCCCCAGCCCAGGGCGTAGCCGAGGCTCGGGTCCGAGCCCACGAAGAAGTAGGAATCGTTGGCGGGGAACGACACGTTGACGAGCGCGTAGTACCAGTCTGCGCACGCCCAGGCAGCGTGGATCTCGCTCGCGCTCTCGGGCCCGCAGGTGTTCGTGATGTTCACCTGGCAGACGTAGTAGCCCTCGCCCGCGCTCGCGCAGCTCCCCGGCGTGACGTTCAGGTACGTCAGGGTCCCGATAGCCCGGAACGTTGGAGCAAAGTCGTACCACGCGGTGAGCCATGTCGTTCCATTTTTGCCGTTGGTACCGTTCGTTCCGTTGACCCCGTTGGTCCCGTTGACGCCGTTGGAGCCGTTGGAGCCATTGGTGCCGTTCACTCCGTTTTTGCCATTCGTTCCGTTCGCGCCGTTCGCCCCGTTGTGGCCCGCTGGTCCCTGAGATCCGGCCGGTCCTTGGGGCCCCGAGGTCCCCGAGTGAAGGGTTCCGGCCATGTAGAGCGTCGCCGTTCCCGCGACCAGCGCGAGCACCGCCAAGATCGTGGCGAGAATGCCCAGATTGTGTCCGATCTGCATGTCTCTCACGCCTCCCCGAAAGGCTAGGAGAAATTCGTTCCGGATGCGTATCAGTAAGGCGTCAACTCCGGTTAACCCGAAAGTCGAAATCCTAGGTCCCGGGACCCACCCGCCGGTCCGGGGGTAGGGAGTTCGGATCGTGCGGGAGGATCGCAGCGGACCTGCCTAGCGGATTCCGTCGGGGGAGGTAGCAAATACGTCAACCCAACTGTTCTTCGGTCATGCCCGAGGCGGCCGACGCCCCGCACCCGCTCACGATCGAGGAACGGCGTTGGCTCCACGACAAGTACGAGCGACTCGCCGAGGAGGAGGGGAACCTGGCCGGCTCCCGAACGTCCTACTTCGCCACGATCGCCGCGGTTCTCGTGACGGGGCTCGTGGTCGCGACGAGCGACCTCCTCGCGAATCCCACCGTGCTCGTGCTGTTTGCGACGTTCCTGTCGATGGTCGGCATCATCATCGCATCCGTCTGGTGGGTGCTGCTCCACCGGACCGCGGACGCCCAGGCGCTCTGGCGGGAGGCAGCGCGCCGGATCGAGGCGATGGACCCCCCTATCGAGACGCGGATCGAGGCCCCGATCACCCTACGCTCCGGTGACACGATCTCGGTCGACCTCAGCCGACCCTATACGACCCACAGCGAGCGGTTCTCGCCCACGGACCCCCGGCTGTCCTGGCAGGATCGTCTCGATCCGGCAAAGCTGACGGAAGTCATGCCGCTCGCGCTGCTCGGCATTTGGATCGCGACGGTCGGGATCTTTTGGGGTTGGTTCCTCTTCCTGCGGTAGCCTCACCTCGCGGACCGCCGCTGCCGACATTCGTCCCGGCACCGTGAAGGGAGCCCGAGCCGTACGGCTCCACGAAGCGCTCCCTAACTGGTCAACGAGGCTTGACGGCGCGGGTAAGTAGCCCGCCCTCGGTCGAAAATTCGGTGGCGGTCATGGCGACCCAGTCCCCGTCCGCAACGATGAGCGCAATCCCCGTCGCGAACACGGCTTCGATGCCCCAAGATGTTGCCGCGAAGGGTTCCGCGACGAAGACCCGACGGGCGATCGTCCTCTACGGCTCGCGGTACGGGAACACGAAGAAGGTCGCTCGGGCCCTCGCCCGCGGACTCATCGAAGTCCCTGGGGTCGAGGTGGATTGCCTCAGCCTCGAAGAGGTCTCGACCGCCACCATCG
>JASHQN010000121.1 GCA_030039135.1 Thermoplasmata archaeon
CACGGCACCGAGCGGACGACGAGCATCGACGCGGCCGTACCGGTCGGCATCATCGCCGACACCGAAGTGATCGTGCGAGCCCCCTTCCGTCTCCTCGCCTCCGGCTGCGCCGACGTGATCTCGAACGTCACCGCGGTTCTCGATTGGCACCTCGCGGTGCGCCTCAAGAACGAGGAGTTCTCGAGCACCGCGGCGACCCTCAGCGAGTACGCGGCGCGCGAGATCATCGACCACGCGTCGTCGATCAAGCCGGGGCTCGAGGAGTCCGTCTGGATCGCGATCCGCCCGATGATCGTCGCGGGGATCGCGATGAGCGTCGCGGGCTCGTCGCGGCCCTGCTCAGGGAGCGAGCACCTGTTCAGCCATGCGCTCGATCGCGTCGCGGTCCATCCGAGCCTGCACGGGGAACAGTGCGGGGTCGGGGCGATCATGATGATGTACCTGCACGGCGGCGACTGGCAGCGACTGCAGACGGCTCTCCGAACAATCGGGGCGCCGACGAGCGCAAAGGAGCTCGGCGTGACGCCCGAGGAGGTCGTGAAGGCGCTCGTCCTCGCCCATACGCTGCGCCCGGAGCGCTACACGATCCTCGGGGACAACGGGCTCACGCGCGACGCGGCCGAGCGCCTCGCGACCCGGACCGGGGTGGTCGGCTAGGATGGCCGACATCACGCTGCTCGCGGTGGGAGAAGCGCGGGAGGGCTTCGAGTTCGTCTATCAGGGGGGAGCCCCGGTCTGCCGCACTTGCCCGTACCGGCACGCCTGCCTCACCCTGGACATGGGCCGGAAGTACTCGGTCACCAAGGTCCGCCCCGTGACCCACCCCTGCGCGCTCCAGGAATCGGAGGCGCACGTCGTGGAGGTCAGCGCGGTCCCTCGGTCTCTCGTCGTCGACTCGCGGAGCGCGGTCGAGGGCAGCTCGGTGGAGGTCACCCGCTACCCCTGCCGCCGGCTCGACTGCCCCAACTGGTGGATCTGCGCGGGCCCAGGAGTGGCGCCGAAGCAGCGCTTCCGGATCGAGCACGTCGAGGAGGCTCCGGCCGAGTGCCGGATCGGCCGAACCCTCAAACGGGTGGACGCGGTCTAGGACCCGTGGTGGGGCTGTGGGGTAGCTACGGGCGCGAGGCCTCCACCTCCGCCCGCTCTACTGGTCCATCCTTCGGGCTTTGGGAGCCCGGGACCCCGATTCAAATTCGGGCAGCCCCAAGGGCTGGACGGCCGGGCGTGCGCGCGGAGCGGCGAGAGAGGCCGCTCCGCGCCGGCTCGGTATAGGAGGAGATCGTTATCCCGCTCACGGTCAGCGCGGTGGTAATCGCGCACGACCCGGCGCGCCGCCCTCTCCTCGAGGCCGCGGTCGCCTCGGCGGAGACCGCGGGGGCCGACGAGGTCGTCGTGGTGCGACCCTACTCGGCGCCGCTCGGCCGGTGGGAGGGGCGATACCGGGACGTACGGACCTCCGAGGCGTCGACCGCCGGAAAGCACGCGGACGGCGTCGAGGCCGCGACCAGCGACATCGTAGCGCTCCTGGACGACGACGACACATGGAAGCCGGAGAAGGTCGGCGTGGTGCGGGAGCGCTTCGCCGCGAGGGACGACCTCGTCCTGCTCAACCATGGCTACGACGTGGTGGACGAGCAGGGCCGATTTCTAGGGCCGGGTACGCCCTCGGGCGGGCGGTGGGCCCTCTCCTCAAACATCGCGCTGCGGCGATCCTGGGCCGCGCCCCGGACTGCTCTCCTGCGCTCGGCCGGTTGGCAGGCGGACGAACTGTGGCTCTTCCTCGCCGACGTCGACGCGCCGAACGGCATCGAAGTAATCCCCCAGTCGCTGACGCGCTGGTTGTACCACGCCGGCAACATCTCGCGCTCCCATCGGACCTCGGAAGCCGAGTTTCGCGCCCGACACGCCCTGCTCTACGACCGGTGGGGGCAGGCCGAGGCGGCAATGCTCGGGTACGCCCGTGAACACGGCGTCCCCCCGGCCTCGCCGCTCCTCGGTCTGCACCGACGCCGATCGGCCGCGTTCGCGTTCCTCTCCGCGCTCGAGCACGACCGCGCTCCGCGCGAGGCGGCTCGCACGTTCTTGGCGATCGCCGGCGGGGACCCGCATCTCCGGCGCCTGGCCCGGATCGCGCGGTTCTCGCCGGGGCTCGCGCGCTACGTACTCTACCGGTTCAACCGGTTCCACTGACCCTCGGATCCCGGCAGCGGCTCGACAACGGCTTTAACCCGACCTCCGCTCGCGCGTGGGTCGATGACGTCCGAGGGGGATGCTCGGTCCGACCGACCGCGGTTCGCCCTCACCATGACCGTCCGCAACAACGCGGCGACGATCGGTCGGAGCCTCGAGAGCCTTCGTCCCGAGATCGACGGGGACGGTGAGCTCGCCGTCGTGGACGCGGCCTCCACCGACGGCACCGTGGCCGAGATCGAGAGGTTCCGATCGGGGTTCGACCGGGTCCGCTACCTCTCCCAACCGTGCAACCGGGGGCAGGGAAGGAACCTCGCGGTCCGCCTCACCACGGCACCGGTCGTTGCGACGCAGCTCGATGCGGACAACGTCTACACGCCCGGGGTGGTCCGCGACGCGCTTCGGGCAGCGGGGACGACCGACCGGGATCCCGCGATCATCGTCGTGGGCCGCGACGATGCCAACCCGTCCTCGACCCGGTTCTTCGTTTGGCCGAGGGCGGTGCTCGAACGCGTCGGAGGGTTCCCCGAGACCCAGCACGCCGAGGAGCTCGGCCTCGTCCTCCGTGCGTTCCGCAGCGGCGTCCGCTTCGAGCGGCGACTGGTCCCGACGGTCGCCGAGGATCTCCACGCCCGCGAACCGACGCACGGCGCGTACGCGAAGCCCTGGCGCCGGGGGCGCACGACCATCCGCGCCGCCCGGAAGTTCGCCCTCCTCGGGTTCAGCTACGGGGAGTTCGTCCGATACCTCACGATGACGCGGCGTTCGGCGCCCCGGTACCTGGCTGGCGTGGTCCTCGCCGCCCTGGGGTACACGATCTTCGTGGCCTCGGGTCGGAGCGACTCCTTCCTGCGGGGGGGCACCGGCGAGACCGCCGAGGACATCGCCGCCGTGCTCGCGAACCCGGACTGGCCCCGACGCCGATAGCGCGGGGCGGGATACGCTCAAACCCGGGGCGGGCCTGCCGTCCACGTCGATGTCCGGACCCGAGAGCTCGGACGCTGAGCCCGAGGCGCACGCGCCGGCACACCGGCTCGCGAGCGCGACCCTCTTCTGCGAGAACTGCGGCACCTCGACGCCCCACCGGATCCTCCGGATCGACGGACGCGGGGCGGGGCCCGGCCGTCCGGTACGAGGGATCGCTCGCTGCCGCACCTGCCACTTCACCCATCCGTTCGAGTCCGTCGGCGAGAATCGTGTCGACATCTCCCTCATCGTGTCGAGCGGGGCGTCCAGCGAGCGCGAGCGGCTTCGGCTCCCCAGGTTCCGGACGATCCAGGTCGGGACCGGCGTTCCCGACACCGATCGCGCGCTCACGGTCCGCCGGATCGACGTCCGGACCGGGCGCTCGGTACCCTCCGCGCGAGCGGGCGAGGTCGCGACGGTCTGGGCGAGGCGGGACGAGGGCGCGGTGGTGCCGGTGTCGATCGTGGAAGGGCGAAGGACCCGGTCCGACCGGCTCCGCCTGCCGCACCGGACCCGGATCGCGGTGGGGGACGAGCTCTTGACGAGCGTCGGGCCGATCGAGGTCGTTGGGCTTCGTGCGCGTGGGCGCACCTGGCGTCGCCCGGGAGACGCCTTTCCCGCCGACGAGGTCGATCGCGTCTACGGACGCCGGACGGCGAGCCCCCCCGCCGGGAGAAGCGACTGGAGACGAGGTCGGGAAAGCCCGAGCTCGCGGGAGAGGCTCGTCTCGACCGCCTCCCGTTCGCGCTCCTCGCCGGGAGCGAGGAGGACCCGAAGGGAGCCGAGGGCGCGCACCGCGGACGGCGGGGCGGCCGTCCACAGGGTCGTCCCCCGGTAGTCGATCGTACCGAGACCGATCTCGAGAGGAAGGTCCCGCAGGACGTGCTTCGTCCCGTGGATGACCCAGGCGCCGCGCGCCACGAACTCTCCGCTCGGGGCGGCCTTCGAGACCTGATCGTGCTCGACCCAGAATGCCGAGGCGGACGCGAGACCGGCCCGCCACGCCTTCGAGTAGACCACGGCCCACTGGCCCGCCTCCCGCAACGAGAGCTCGGTGATCGGTGGTGCCCCCTCTGCCGGACGCTTCACGATCACGCTGGCCGCACCGTGGAGGTCCGCGTGGACGTAGAGATCCCCGTCCTTGAGGTTCCGCCGAACGAGAAGGTCGTTCGACGCCGCATCGCGCCCGCCGACGACGATCGCCCCTTCCGAGCTCACGAACCAGCGGAACCGCTCGAACCAGAACGCCTTGTGCGCGGCTACTACCGCCGGCCGCGTGCTCGAGCCTTCCCCGGGGGCCGGCCCCGCCTCGCTCTGGAACCGGGCCTCCGTCTCCTGGAGCGCGGCCTGCGCTCCGAGCAGCTTAGCGCGAAA
Source organism: Thermoplasmata archaeon (assembly GCA_030039135.1). Taxonomy (GTDB): domain Archaea; phylum Thermoplasmatota; class Thermoplasmata; order Lutacidiplasmatales; family UBA184; genus Lutacidiplasma. The sequence goes on from JASHQN010000121.1 coordinate 4,531, forward strand.
CCGTTTGCTCTCCTCGAACAGCTCCCGCGCGGACTCGCGCGGGCTGCGACCCTGCGCGAGCGAAACGGAGCGGCCGCCCAGCACTACCTCCACGTGCGAGCTCTCGGACGCGGCGGTCTCCGCGGCCCGGAGCGCCGCCTCGGCCTCCTCGTAGTGCGCGAGGATCGCGTTCGCGTCCGCCTGGGCCGCCTCCATCGAGCCGGCCAAGTTACGGACGGCGGCCGACTGCTGTTCTCGCAGCCGCTCGAGCTCGCGCCGGCGCTCGATCGCCTGCGCCTCGGCCGGCGGGGGCGGTACGATCGTCAGCGCGGCGAAGTACTCGTACGCCGCCTCCGAGAAGGTCGGCCGGCGGACCTCTTCGACCCCCGCGACAGCGACCCACCGTTGCGACGCGTAGGGGGTGGCATCGAGCGCGCTGCCCGCTCGCAGGTAGACGAAGCCGGTGGGCCGTTCCCCGAGCTCCTGGAGGAGCCGCCCGATCGCGTCGTGCAGGCGTTCCGCGATCGCGGCGGCGTTGAGCGATGCCGGCTGGGCGCCATCGAGCCCGGTCCGCGCGATAAGCTCCTCCGCCACCGGGCCGCCGAAGGCCAGCCGAGCGGCGACCGTGCTCGCGAGATCGCTGCGGGAGCGGGCGAGCTCCTGCTCGAGCTCGGCCCGTCCGACCGCCCAGGGATCGGAGCGCACGGGCGGTCGCAGGTACTCCGCGCCCACTCGCACCTGCCGGTGCGCCCAGCGACGGACCTCCGCGACCGCCGCGATCCGTCGGCCCCGGGAAACGATGAGATTGCCCTTTCCGAACATCTCGAGCGCGAGCACGGTCGGCTCGGGGTCGTCCGAGCGTGCGAGCCGAAGCTCGAGATACCGTTCCCCGGCCGGCTCGGAAACCTCCTGGATCGCGGCGCCGCTCAGGAGCCTTCGCAGTTCCTTCGCGAGCGGCGAGAGTCCTTCGGCGTGGTCGACCCCGGTCGCGAGGAGCGCCGCGTACCGGCCCGGAACCAGCGCGAGCTCCCGACGGCCCTCGCCCGGGACGCGGAACGTGAGCGACCAACCCCCGCCGGGAAGGTCGAACGCCTTGTCGACGCGCGCACGATCGAGCGCCCTGAGCTCGCGAGTGAGCGCGAGGGTGTCGAGCGACGTGAATCGGTCCTTCGGGGTCGGCTCGGCGGGCACGGACGCTCCCTCCCTGCGTATCGCGGACCGGCCGTACGACATTAAGCGTACGAGGGCTGCCCCCGATCGGATGCCGGACGACGCGGCGCCCAGTTCGGAGTGGCGCGAGCGGGCCCACGCCTTCGCTGCGCGCTACGTCCTCGCCGAGGCAGAGCGCATCGACCGCGAGGACCGCCTCCCGGACGCCGTCCTGCGCGCGCTCGCCTCCGAGCGGTTCTTCGGCCTGGGGCTGCCCGCCGAGTGGGACGGAGCGGGGGGCGACTGCCGGTCGACCGTGGCCGTCCTCGAGGAGCTCGCGTACGGGAGCGCCGCGGTGGCCGTGACCCTCGCGGTCCATCTCTCCGTCTGCGCGCGCCCGATCCTCGAGCATGGGAACGACCTCCAGCGGGAGCGGTTCCTCCGCCCGCTCGCGCGAGGAGAGAGGATCGGTGCGTTCGCGCTGACCGAGCCCGGCGCCGGATCCGACTCTGCGGGCCTCACGACCCGGTATCGGCGGGAGGGCGACGGGTTCGTGCTCCGGGGAGCGAAGATGTTCATTTCGAACGCGGTGAGCGCGGGCGAGGTCCTCGTATTTGCCACGCGCGATCCCGCCCTGGGCCACCGAGGGATCTCGGGCTTCGTGCTCCCGTCGGGCACCGCGGGAGTGTCCGTCGCGCAACGCCTCGACAAGCTCGGTCTCCGCGGCAGCGAGACGACCGAGCTCGTGCTCGACGATGCGCGGCTCCCGACCGATTCGCTCCTCGGCGAGGAGGGGTCGGGGCTCCGCATCGCCCTTGGCGCTCTCGCGGGCGGGAGGGTCGGGATCGCGGCTTGTGCCCTCGGCGTCGCGCAGGCCGCGTTCGACACGCTACGCGACTCGGTCCGCCTCGACGACGCGGACTGGAAGCGCCATCGCCTAGCGCAGGCGTTCGCCGACCTCGCCTCGGCTCGAGCCCTCGTCGCGGACGCCGCCGAGCGCCAGGACACCGGGCGCCCGTTCTCCCGCGAGGCGTCGGTCGCGAAGCTGGTGGCCTCTCGCGCGGCCGTGTCGATCGCTTCCTCGGGGGTCGATGTCGCCGGGGAAGCGGGGACCCGGGCGGGTTCCGCTGCCGAGCGGCTCTACCGGGACGCCCGGGTCTTCCCGATCGTGGAGGGCACGACCGAGATCCAGGAGCTCATCCTCGCGCGGAGCCTCCTTCCGCCGAGCGACGAACCAAAGCCTTTCTAACCGACCGACCTCGCGCGTCCGATGTCACGACGTGCGGCGCCCGGTGGGCGCCCGAGCGAGCCGGGGCGGCCCCTGGAAGCGCCCGTGCCGCTCTCGGAGACCGCGCTCGACGCCGGGCTTCGAGCGGTGCTCGAGGCCGACGGGATCCGCTCACTCTACCCCCCGCAGGCCGCCGCGCTCGGTCCGGTGCTCGCCGGCGAGAGCCTGGTGCTCGCCTGCCCGACGGCGAGCGGCAAATCGCTCGTGGCGTACCTCGCCCTTCTGCGAGCCGCCCGGGCCGGGCGGACCGGGCTCTACCTCGTGCCGCTTCGAGCGCTCGCCCACGAGAAGGCCGAGGAGCTCGCTCGGTTCGAGTCGCTCGGTCTCAAGGTCGGGATCTCGATCGGGGACTTCGACCTGCCGCCGGAGAAGCTCGAGAAGCTCGATGTCCTCGTCGCGACGAGCGAAAAGGCCGACGGCCTCCTGCGACGCGGTAGCCCGTGGCTCGATCGGCTGGGGGTGGTCGTCGCGGACGAGGTCCACCTCTTGCGGGACCCCGAGCGCGGGCCTACGCTGGAGGTGAGCCTCACTCGCCTCCGCCGCTCGTACCCCGACCTCCAGGTGGTCGCGCTCTCCGCGACCGTCTCGAACTCCGAGGAGCTCGCGGTCTGGCTCCGTGCCCGTCACATCGCGAGCGACTTCCGGCCGGTTCCGCTAAAAAAAGGAGTCTACTTCGACGGCCGGATCACGTTCACTGACCTCTCGACGCGCGCGATCGGAGGCTCCGGGGAGCCCGTGCCCCGCCTGGTACGATCGACGATCGAGGAGGGGGGTCAGGCGCTCGTCTTCGTCAGCACCCGCCGCACGAGCGAGCAGGTAGCGGAATCGCTTGCGCCATCGGTCCGCCCTCTCCTCACCGCCGAGGAGCGGGCCCGGGCACGCGCGGCCGTTGAGGCGCTCAGCGAGACGTCCGACGAGGAGACGGAGGGGATCCGCCGTCTCGCCGCGCTGATCCCGAGCGGGGTCGCCTACCACAACGCCTCCCTGACGAACCCCGAACGCCAGATCGTCGAGCACGCGTTCCGCGAGCGTACCCTGAAAGCCCTCGTGGCCACGCCCACGCTCGCGGCCGGCATCAACCTGCCCGCCCGTCGAGTGGTCGTGCGGGACCTGACCCGGTACGACGACCGCCTGGGCATGCAGGCCCCGATCCCCGCGACCGAGGTCCACCAGATGCTGGGGCGGGCGGGCCGGCCACGGTTCGATCCCTACGGCGAGGCCCTCCTGCTCGCCCGGACCCCGGAGGACGAGGACCGCCTCCTCGACCGGTATCTCTCCGCACCGCCCGACTCCGTCGAGAGCCGGCTCGCGGCCGAGCCGGCGCTCCGCATGCACGTCCTGGCCCTCGTCGCGAGCGGCGCAGTGCATCGCGAGGAGGACCTCGAATCGTTCTTCGCGGCGACGTTCTATGGCCACACTCTGCCGCTCGATGAGCTGCGCGCGACCGTCACGACCGTCCGCGCGTTTCTCGAGACGAACGAGCTCCTCGAGCGGGGGCCCGGGCTCCGGGCGACCCCGTTCGGGTCGATGACGAGCGAGCTCTACCTCGATCCCCTGAGCGCGGTCGTGCTGCGGGGGGTGCTCGAGCGGGCCCCCCTCGGCGTCGGCGCGTTCCCGCTTCTCGCGGCCGTCGCCGCCACGCCCGACCTTCCGCCGCTCTTCCTGCGCCGGGGCGAGGAGCCGGACCTCCTCAGCCGCTACACCGACGAGGCCGAGGAGCTCCTCGTCAAGCCCGAGGAGCCCCCGCTCGAACTCGACCTCGAGAGCTACCTCGCGACCCTCAAGACGGCGAGCGTCCTCGAAGCGTGGATCCGCGAGGTCCCGATCGTCGAGATCACCGAGCGCTTCGGGATCGGCGCCGGGGACCTGCGCACGAAGGTCGAGGACGCCGAGTGGCTCCTGTTCGCCGCCGGGCGCCTCGCCTCCCGCTTCCAGCGGCGGCTCGGCCGTTCGATCGACGACCTCTCCCTCCGCGTCCGGTACGGGGCGGCCGAAGAACTCCTGGACCTCGTCCGTCTCCGCGGCATCGGGCGGGTGAGGGCCCGTCGGCTGTACGCGGCGGGGTACCCCGACCGGGAGTCGCTGCGTCGGGCGCCGATCGACCGGATCGAACAGGTCCTTCGGTCCCGAAAGCTCGCCGAAAGCCTGGCTAGCCAGCTGCGGCGTCCCGGCGCGAAGGCGACGTCGGCGGCTTCCACACCGGCGCCGGTCCCGGCCCCCCGTCCCTCGTCCCCGCGGCCCACGGTCCGGACCCTCGACGAGTTCCCCGAGGAGTCGGGGCGATGACCCACTCATCGAGCGGGGCCATGATCCGCACGATCGATCGGGTCCCTCCTACGCCCCCAGCGCGGACCTCGCGGCGCACGTAACCGGCCTGCTCGAGACGAACGAACCGGCGCCAAAGCGTGGTGGCCGGCAAGGGGGCCGCTCCGACGGCACGAGCGTGGCGGGCCTCAAGACGTCGCACTTCTCCCACCGCCGCCGATCGATCTCGGACGGCGTCTTCGATAGCGCGCAGCACCGTCGCCTCGACCGAAACCCCGACCGCGCGTGCCCCCGGCGGAACTGCCCCGGCCCGGTATGACGGCCCGAGAACGGCGCGCCGCAGGAGCTCGATGAGGCGAGCCGCCCCGCCACCGTCCTCCACGGACCGCTCGAGAATCCGCTCGAGCACGTCGGGCGGACCCGTCCGCCCGAGAGCACGGGTCGCGCGGTCCTCGAGGATGGTGCGGAGTTCCCGGGGAGAGTAGGGGCCGAGGTCGACGAACGGGGCGATCCGCCATCGTTCGCCCAGCCTGGAGTCCACCCGCTCGAGCACCTCCGGCTGACCGGCGAGGACCGACCAGACCGCAGGCAGGCCGCTCTCCCCCTCCGGCAAGAACCGGTCCGGTTCTCCGATCGCCCGGAGGATCGGTACGAGGTCCGGCCCGTCCGGTGCCACGTCGTCGAGCACGAGAACGAGGGGCCGTCCCTCCCGGCGCACCCGCCGCAGGAAGCCCGCGAGGATCTCGACGGCGGGAAACCCCCGCCCATCGAACCCTTCGTCCAGGGCTCGGAGCAGTGCGGTCGCGACGCCGTGCGTTCCCCGGCAGCGGGCCGTCCGGACCGCGATCCATCGCGGTATCGGTCCCGAACCGGTCGCCCGCAGGCGGTCCGCGACCTCGCGCGCCGCGCGGCGCGCCACGGACGAGGTCCCCGAGCCGCTCGGTCCGACGACCCCGACGACCCACGGTCCGGGGGCGTGCGGGCTCGGAGGGTCGAGCCGGCGGACGACCTCGGCGACCTCAACCTCGCGGCCGAGCACCACCGGCGGCAACCAATCCCGCGCAAGGACCTCCGCATGCGAAGGGGTCAGCACGGGTTATGGCATAGCTGTGGAATATAAGAATTCTAATAATCGCACCGTTCACTCCGGGAAAGCGCTATGGCAGCGCCTCCTTCGGGGAGGGGATGGCGACCCCGTCCGAACCCCGGCCGCTCCGGATCCTCCTCCGGAACCTCGTCGTGGTCGTCCTGATCGCGATCGGCATCTACCTCGTCTTCGCCGTCTTCAACCAGCGCATCCTCCAGGGCTTCACCCGGGAGGAGATCGTTCTCCTCGAGGCGGGGGCGATCATCCTCCTCGCGTACGCGGTCGCCCGGGCCTTCACGAACGCCTCGGACCACGTGCTGCGCCTGCGCGGCCAAGCGCGTCACGGTGCGACGGTCCGGATCTTCGTCAACCTCCTGATCGCGGTCGGTGCCGTCCTCGCGTTGTTCGATCTCGCGGGGGTGTCGGCCGAGTCGATCTTCCTCGGGAGCGCGTTCGCGGGCATCGTCCTCGGTCTGGCGGCGCAGACCGTGCTCGCGAACGTCTTCGCGGGCATCCTGATCGTCCTCGCGAGCCCGTTCCACCCGGGCGACCGCGTCGGGGTCATCTCCTCCCAGTACGGGGCGATCGCGCCGAGCTATCCCCACGAGATGACCTATCCGAGCTACTCCGGGACCGTCGAGGACATCGAGCTCCTCTACACGGTCCTGCGGCTCGACGCCGGGGGTCTCGCCAAGGTCCCGAACGCGAGCGTGCTCCAGGCGCTCATCGTGCTCCCGAAGCCGGGGATCCCGAAGGTGCACCGAGTGCGGATGACGTTCCCGAGCTCCGTCGCGGTGGCCACGGTCGAGGCGGCGCTCGCTGACGTGACGGAAGCGTTTCCCGTGGACGCGGCGCGCGCGCCTCCCCGTCTCGAGGTGACGGACATCTCGGCGACCACCTGGGACGGGGTCGTGCTCGTGTGGTCGACGATCCTCGACGACGGGCTCGTTCGCGACCGCGTGATGCGGGCCGTGATCGGCCGTCTGACCCCGCGGCCCTCAGGACGATAAGGACCCGGCGTGGCCGGGACGTTAAATCCGCCGAGCGCTCGCCCGGCGCCGAGGACGCGCATGACCTATCGCGTGACGCTCGTCCCGGGGGACG
>JASHQN010000012.1 GCA_030039135.1 Thermoplasmata archaeon
GAGGTTGCGAGCGTTGAGCGCGACGTTCAACACTTCGTTCGCCTCGTCCATGAACCCGGAGCCGCAGCAGGAGAAGTTCGGGAACTCGACGAGCTCGATCCCGAGCGCGCGACAGACCCAACGGGTCGCCATGTCGAGCTCCTTTCCCGACTCCTGCGCGACGCAGCCGGGATAGTAGGCGAGCCTCACGGGCCGCCCTCCCCGTCCGAGTCGAGGGTCTCGTAGATCTTCTCGACCTCGTCGTACCCTTCGATCCGGTGCGGCGCGCGCAGGATCTCGGGCTTCTTGCGGTAGAGCCGCAGGCCCTGACCGATCTGGCTCGCGACCCCGGCGAGGCCCGATGTCTGGCGGACGAGTTTCGATTCCTCGAGGAGCCCGCGGTCCCGGATGTTGTTCTTGAATCCGACCGCGTGCCGCGAGCCGGGTTCGGTCCCGCCGAGGGCGCGGACGGCGAGCTCCTTCAGATCCCGGATCCGCTCGGACGGCCGCACGTCCTTCGGACAGGCCTCCGTGCACAGGTGGCATCGCAGGCATGTCCACAGGCCCCCCGGCTGGATGCGCACGAGGCGATCCTGGTGGGCCTGGTCCCGGGGATCGACCACGAACCGGTAGAGCTTCGCGAGCGCCATCGGGCCCGGGAACGCCGGGTCCGCCTCGACCGCCGGACAGGCCGAGAAGCACGCCCCGCACGCGATGCACCGCGGGGTCTCGCGGAATCGTTCGACCTCCTCGGGGGACATCGGGTTCGGCGTCCCCTCGGGCATCGGTCGGCGGGGGTCGAGGATGAGATGCGGTTCGATCTGCTCGTAGTGACGCCAGAACGGCTCCTGGTCCACGACGAGGTCGCGGAGCACGGGCTGGTTGCGCATCGGCTCAACGACGATGCGGCCATGGCGCGCGAGCTCGGGCCCGATCGGCGTCTCGCAGGCGAGGCGGCTCTTCGAATTCACCTGCATCGCGCACGAGCCGCAGATCGCGCTCCGGCACGAGTAGCGGAGCGCGAGGCTCGGATCGAGCTCGGCACGGATCCGGAGGAGGCCGGAAAGGATCGGGGTATGCGGAGCGAGCTCGAGCGTGTAGCGGTCGTACCGGGGCTTGGCGTCCTTCGCCGGGTCGAAGCGGTACACATCGAACGTCGCCGAGACCGTGGCGTCGGGCATCAGTACACGCGCTCCTTCGGCTCCCACCGCGTGAACGTCACCGGCGTATACGAGAGGTTCGGGCCCTCGGGCGTCCGCCGCGCCATCGTGTGGCGCATCCACGCCTCGTCGTCCCGCTTCGGATAGTCGGTGCGGGCGTGCGCCCCTCGGCTCTCCGTACGCGCGTAGGCGCCGAGCACGATGACCTCCGCGAGCTCGATCAGGTGCCCGACCTCGATCGCGTCGGTGAGGTTGAGGTTGAACACCTTCGACTGGTCGGCGACGCGCACCCGCCCGAACCGTGCCTTGATCGCCCGCACGCGCTTCAACCCCTCGAGGAGATCGGCCTCGTTGCGGTAGATGCCGACGTACCGCTCCATCGTTTGCTGGAGCTCGGTCCGCAAGGTCGAGGGATCCTCGCCGTCCGTGCGGCTCGACCACGCTCGAGCCGGCGCCTCGACCGCGTCGAGATCCGACGCCCCCACCTGGGGCCGGGGCGCGGAGCCGGCGTACTCCGCGGCCGCGATCCCCGCCTGCTTACCGAAGACCAGGGTCTCGAGAAGGGAGTTCCCTCCGAGGCGGTTCGCGCCGTGGATCGATACGCACGCCGCCTCCCCCGCGGCGAAGAGGCCCGGGAGGTTCGTCGCGCCGCGCAGGTCGGTCCCGATGCCCCCCATCATGTAGTGCTGGGCCGGGTAGACCGGAATCGGTTGGGTGATCGGGTCGATGCCCGCGAAGATCCGGGAGTAGTCGACGATCTCTTGGAGACGGCTCTCGATCTTCTCCCGCCCGAGGTGCATGAGCTCGAGATGGACGTAGCCGCCGTACGGCCCCGAAAAGCCCCGACCCTCGGCGACCTCGGTCACGATCGCCCGGGAGACGACGTCCCGCGAAGCGAGCTCGAGGACGCGGGGGGCGTACTTGCTCATGAACCGCTCGCCGAGGGCGTTCTTGAGGATCCCTCCCTCGCCCCGCGCGCCCTCGGTGATCAGGATGCCGGTCTCGAGGAGGGCCGTCGGATGGAACTGGACGAACTCCATGTCCTTGAGCAGGGCGCCCGCGTAGTACGCGGCCGCGACCCCGTCCCCGGTGCAGCTGTGGGCGTTCGTCGTCCGTCCGTACACCCGACCGAACGGCCCCGTCGCGATCACCACGCTCTTGGCGGCGACCTCCTCGAACGATCCTCGCTTCCGGTCGAGCGCGACGATCCCTTGCACCCGTCCCTCGCTCACGATCAAGCGGACGAGCTCCCACTCCTCGTAGAGCGTGAACTCCTCCGTGCCGAGGCGCTCCCAGATCCCTTGGAGCAGGGCGAGCCCGGTTCGGTCCGCGGCGTAAATCGTGCGGGGGAACCCGGCGCCTCCGAACGCGCGGCGGGCGAGCGAGCCGTCCGGAGCCCGGCTGAAGATCGTTCCGAAGTGCTCCATCTCGACGACCGTCGGCCCGGCCTCGCGGCAGAAGAACTCGATCGCGTCCTGGTCGCCGAGGTAATCGGACCCCTTCACCGTGTCGTAGATGTGGGTCTCAACGGAGTCCTCCTTGCCGAGCGCGGCATTGATCCCTCCCTGCGCGGCGCCGGAGTGGGAGCGCAGCGGGTGGAGCTTCGAGACGACGGCGACGTCTCGCCCGGCCTCGATAGCGGCGAGCGCGGCGCGCTGCCCCGCAAGACCCGCGCCGACGACGACCACCTCGTGCCGTTGCATTTCGGCGGCCCGGAGCATTACCGGAATTAAGACATGTCGCGCGGCCGGAGTCGCGGGCGGCGACGCCGCGGAATCGCCGTTACGAGGTCCCCAGAGGTTCCTCGGTGACGCGGGCGTAATCGGCCGGTGAGCCGTTATATAGCGAACCCGGGTCCGCTGCGCGTACCGATGGACGGAGGCCAAACGATGACGCGCCAGCTGGTGAGCGCCGCGGACGAGGAACGCCTCTTGAAGGGCACGACGACGATCGGGCTGGTCCTCAAGGACGGGGTCGTCCTCGCGACCGAGCGACGCGCCACGGCGGGCACGCTCATCGCGAACAAGCAGACGACGAAGGTCTTCAAGGTCGACCAGAACATCGGGATCACGATCGCCGGGATGGTCGGCGATGCCCAGGTCCTCGCCCGGTACCTCCGGGCCGAGGTCGCGCTCTACCGGCTGCGGCGCAATGGGCCGGTCGGGGTCGAGGGCGCGGCGACGCTCCTCGCGAACATTCTGAGCGGGAGCCGGTTCTACCCGTACTACGCGTGGCTGATCGTCGGCGGCGTCGATGGCAAGGGCGGCCACGTCTTCTCCGTCGACCCCGCGGGCGGGTGCATCGAGGACAAGTACTGCTCGATCGGCTCGGGCTCGACGTTCGTCTACGGCCTCCTCGAGGAGGCGTACTCCCGAGACCTCTCCACGTCGGACGGCGTCGACCTTGCGCTGCGCGGGCTCACGGTCGCGATGAAGCGCGACAGCGCGAGCGGCGACGGCTACCTCGTCCACACGATCACGCCGAAGGAGTACCGCGAGCTCTCGGACGACGAAATTAATAAGCGTCTGAAGGCCCTCAAGATACCGTTGCCTCCACCTCTTCCGTAACCGTCGATCCGTTCCGATCCGGGCCAACCCCTTCTCTCGAACCCCTTCCGTGTGCCAATGAGTTTCGACTCTCTGCTAGAACAAACCCGGCAGGCCCTCCACGAGGTCCTCCCGGAAACGATCGAGGTCACCGACATCGAGCTGGAAGGCCCGCACATCGTGCTCTACACGAAGCAGCTCGACGCGTTCCTCTCGGGCGGTGACTACCTGCGGCAGATCGCCCAGCGGCTCCACCGCCGGGTCGTCGTGCGCAGCGATCCGGCGACCCTGATCGATCCGAAGGAGGCGGAGAAGCTGATCCGCGAGCTGATCCCGGCGGAGGCCGAGATCAACCAGCTCTTCTTCGAACCCGAGACCGGCGAGGTCACGATCGAGGCGGCGAACCCGGGGGCGGCCATCGGGCGGGGCGGGTCGGTCCTCAACGACCTAAAACGACGGATCGGCTGGGTGCCCACGGTCGTTCGGACCCCCCCGATACCCTCGAAGACCGTCGAGGAGGTCCGGATCCACTTGCGCAACTCGTTCGACGATCGACGCTCGTTCCTGAAGAAGGTCGGGATCCGCATCGCGCGCGATCCCCTTCCCGAGAAGCTCTGGGCTCGGAACACGGCACTCGGCGGCTACCGCGAGGTCGGCCGCAGCGCGCACCTCCTGACGACCCAGAACTCGAAGGTGCTGATCGACTGCGGGATCGATCCCGGCTCCGACCGCACCCCGTTCTTCAACGCCCCCGAGCTCCTCCCTCTCGACTCGCTCGACGCGGTCGTGGTCACGCACGCCCACCTCGACCACTGCGGCCTGGTCCCGGTGCTGCTGAAGTACGGGTACAAGGGGCCGATCTACGCCACCGCCCCCACCCGGGACCTGATGACGCTCATGCTGCTCGACGCGATCAAGGTCGTCAACCAGGAGGCCCGGCGGGGCCTCTACGACTCCGCCCAGGTGCGCGAGCTCGTCTGGCGGACGATCCCGCTGCGCTGGGGCGAGACCACCGACATCGCCCCGGATATCCGCCTCACGATGCACAACGCCGGCCACATCCTCGGCTCATCGATCTGCCACTTCCACCTCGGGGACGGCGACCATAACCTCGCCTACTCCGGCGACATCAAGTTCGAGCGGAGCTGGTTGTTCAATCCGGCCACGAACCGGTTCCCGCGCCTCGAGACCCTGGTGCTCGAGTCGACGTACGGCGGATACCGCGACGTCCAGCCGAGCCGCCAGCAGGCGACGGACGAGTTCAGCGCGCTCGCCACGAAGATCCTCGGCCGCAACGGCCACCTCATCGTTCCGGTCTTCGCTGTGGGGCGCTCTCAGGAGGTGATGCTGGTCCTCGAGGAGCGGATGCGGGAGGGCAAGATCCCGCGCGTCCCGGTCTATCTCGACGGCATGATCTCGGAGGCGACCGCGATCCACACCGCGTACCCCGAGTTCCTGAACAGCCAACTGAGGACCCAGATCTTCCAGCAGGGCGACAACCCGTTCCTCTCCGACGTCTTCCGGCGCGTCGATTCGACGACGATGCGCAGCGGGATCATCGATTCCAAGGAGCCGTGCATCGTGCTCGCCACCTCCGGAATGATGAGCGGCGGGCCGGTCATGGAGTACTTCCGGGGCTGGGCCCCCGACGAGAAGAACGGTCTGCTCTTCGTGGGCTACCAAGCGGAGGGGACGTTCGGCAAGCGCCTCCAGCGCGGCCTTTCCGAGACGACGTTCCTCGAGGGGCAGCGCCAGGCGTCGGTGCCGATCCGGCTCGAGCTCGCCACCGTCGAGGGGTTCTCGGGCCACTCCGATCGGGTCCAGCTGATGAACTTCGTCGCGTCGCTCGATCCGCGCCCCCAGCGGATCATCCTCAACCACGGGGAAGAGGCGAAGTCGATCGACCTTTCGTCGAGCCTGCACAAGCGGTTCAACCTGGAGTCACGGGTCCCCTACAATCTGGAGGCGATCCGGCTCCTCTAGCTCGACCGGCCGGGAAAGACCTGGCCGCATGCCGGGACCAATTGATTTATACGGGGCCGCCGGAGATTTAGGCACCTCAGTGCTGGGTAACAGAACCTATCCATGACCTCACCCCGTCGCCGGTTCCTGATCCTCGGACTCGACGGTGGCACGTTCGACCTCCTCGACCCCCTCATGGATGCGGGCGAGCTCCCGTTCCTGAAGTCGATGGTGCGCAACGGGGTCCGCGCGCCGCTCACGTCCGTCTATCCGGCAAAGACGATCCCCGCTTGGTACTCGTTCGCCACGGGTCAGGATCCCGGGCAGCTCGGGATCTACGGCTTCACCGAGCCGACCGACGAGCCGGGCACGTCCCGGATCGTCCAGACGTTCCGACCGGCCGAGGCGATGTGGGACCAGCTCTCCCGTAAAGGGGTGAAGGTCGGCGTCGTGAACTTCCCCCTGGGGGCCGGCTACCCGATCCACGGCTTCGTGATGCCGGGGATGTTCTCCGCGCATCCCGTGACGTACCCGCTCAGCCTCGGCGCTGAGGTCGAGGATACTCTCGGTGCGCCGTACCCTCCCGAGCTCCCCATCCATCGCGAATCTGACCGCGCCCACTGGCTCGAGCTCGCGACCCAGACGGTGATGCAGCGCGGCCGGAGCGCCGCCGCGCTCGCCGAGCGGTACCGGCCGGAGTTCCTGTTCACCCTGTTCCGCGAGACCGACCGGGTCGAGCATCAGTACTGGTCCGAGCTCGCCCGTCCGGTCTCGGAGATCCCGGCCGACCTCCTCCGCTTCTGGCGAGCGGTGGATGCGGCCTGCCGCGAGGTCGACACCGCGTTCCGCTCGAGCGGGGGACCTGCGGTCACGCTCGTGGTCAGCGACCACGGCCACGGCGAGAACCGATCGGACTTCTTCACGAACCGGTGGCTCATCGAGGAAGGCCTCCTCGTCCTACGGGAAGGGAAGGATGTCGGGGGCCGGAATCTGCTCGCCCGGATGATCCTGTGGTCCCAGCAACGGGGGCTCGGCCGACTCCTGGCGAAGCCGGTGGCCGACTTCCTGCGGGAGGGGAAAGCGGAGGGCTTCGCTCGCCTGCTGAACGGGGCCGGCTCGTTCGAGCAGATGGCGGAGCGGATCGACTGGCGCCGAACCGTGGCGTACTCGTACCCGGTCCCGGAGGGGATCTACCTTAACCTGCGGAACCCGGACCTCACACCCGAGCGGCGTACGGCGGTCCTGAACGAGATCCGTCGCCGTCTCGAGTCGTACTCGGACGCCCGGATCGAGGTCCTCGAGCCCGAGCGGCTCTATCACGGCCACCCGTTCGGCCGCGCCCCGTCGCTCCTCATCCGCGTCGACCAGATGCGGACCGAGCCGCGCATGGACTTCAGCTACCCGATGCCGCTGATCCGCGAACGACCCGAGTTCTTCTACGGCTGCGGGAACCACCGGATGGACGGGATCCTGATCGGCGCCGGGGACGGAGTGCGGGCCGGAGCCGACGCCGGACCGCTGAGCCTGCTCGACATCGCCCCGACGGTGCTCGAGGGGATGGGACTGCCGGCTCCCGCGACGATGACCGGCCGATCGTTCGGGCGACGCCTGGGTCTCGCGGCCTAGCGTGGCTCTCCACCCCAACCCTTTTCGGTCGGGGTCGCTACGCGCCGATGGATGACGTCCCGGACGGTCGACGTCGTCGCAGCTAGCCCACCCTCCCTCGACCCGTACGACCCCGCCGCGACCGCGTGGGCCCTCGCGGCGGGATTCGTGGTCGGAGGGGCCGACGTGGTCGTGTACTACCCGGCCGGAGCGCCGGGAGCGGACCCTCCGGCCGGGGTCCGGGGGGAGGCCGTACCGCTGACCCTCCGTCGTCCGGGAGCGGCGATCGAGGCCGCCGAGCTCGCGAACGCTGCCGGAAAGCGGCTCCGATCTGAGGTCGATCTCGTCGTGAGGGACCCGTCGGGGCTCGGCAGGCTGGGCGTGCGCCGGGGTAGGAGGAACGGCCCGGTCGTCGCGGCGTTCGTCCACGACGTCGAGCTCGCCGCCTTCGACCAGGAGCGAACCTCGCGGCCCCTCGTCGGCTGGCGGGATCGGATCGATCTCTGGCGGGACCGACGGGCGGTGCGCCGACTCGAGGAATCCGCTCTCCGCGAGGCCGACCGGCTCTTCTACGACGCCCCTCGCCTCCCCAACGCGCTGCGCGACGCCTACGGGATCCCGACCGACCGCTGCCGCCCCCTTCCGCCGCCGGTTCCTGTCGTTCCGGCGCCACCCACGAGGGAGGAGGCGCGGGCCGATTTCCACATCCCCATGGACGTGCCGGTCGTCGTGGCCCCGGCACCGTTCGAGGACCCCGAGCGCTCGGGCACCGACCGCGCGCGCGAGGCGTTCCGGCGCGTCCGATCGTTCTTCCCCGGCGCGCGCCTGATCGTCGCGGGCACCCAGGCCCCGGCGGAACCCGGCGTCGTCGTGGCGCCCGAGCGGAACACGGCCACCCTCGTGCGCGCGCTCGTCGCGGCGGACGTCGCCTTCTTCGACCGGCGGGTCCCCGGTTTCGATCCGGGCGCGGTGCTCGCGATGCGGGCCGGCCTCGCCGTCATCCTTGGACCGGGCGTCCGGCTTCCGCTCGACCCGAGCGCCGGGGTGCGAGAGCTCACGTCGGATGATCCGGGGGACGCCGCGTCGACGCTCGCGGAGCTCCTTGCCGACCCCGCGGCGCGGCGTCCGCTCGCCGCGGCCGCCGCAACGTTGGCTGCCCGGTTCGAGCCGACCGCCGCCGCGGAAGCGGTCATCACCGGCGTTCGTCTCGGGGCGAGCTAGCGCGCTAGCTCAGGGTCTCGTCGAGCCGCCACTCGGCGAACCCGCGCCCACCGGACGCCCGCCGGACCTCCCGTACCACGCCGTCCCACCTCGTGCCGGCCGGGATCTCGCCCGATTCCAAGAGGTCGAGGACGCGTCGGAACCGGGCGCGGAC
>JASHQN010000122.1 GCA_030039135.1 Thermoplasmata archaeon
CGCGAACACGGCTTCGATGCCCCAAGATGTTGCCGCGAAGGGTTCCGCGACGAAGACCCGACGGGCGATCGTCCTCTACGGCTCGCGGTACGGGAACACGAAGAAGGTCGCTCGGGCCCTCGCCCGCGGACTCATCGAAGTCCCTGGGGTCGAGGTGGATTGCCTCAGCCTCGAAGAGGTCTCGACCGCCACCATCGCGTCGTATGACCTTATCGCGATCGGAGGCCCGACCGAGTGGCGCACCGCCTCGGCCCCCGTGAAGCAGTTCTTCTCCGCGCTGAAGGGAGTCAACCTTACCGGTCACAAGGGCTTCGCGTTCGATACGCGGTACCGCTACGCGCTCGCCGGGAGCGCCGCTAAGGTGATCCAGGAGCAGCTCGAAAAGCTCGGCGCCACGCTGATCCGGCCGAACGCGTCGGCGTTCGTCAGCGCCGCACGGGCGCCCGAGCAGGAGACCCTTCTCGATACCGGGTCGGAAGAGCAATTCGAGCAGATCGGAAAAGAGCTCGGCTCCCTCCTCCTCGCGTGAAGTTCGGCCCGGTACGCCCGGCCGCGATGCCTGCGAGCAAAGGCTAGCGGCCGGAGGACCATGCTCGGGGACGGCTTCGGCCGCCCGGTGGAGGGCTCGAGGTACTAAAACTGTACTTCCGCTCAAATACTCCAGTCGACAGGTCTCCCGTCGATGCTCCTCCTGCTTTGGGCGGCGGTCCTGGTCGTCGGTTTCGTCCCGATCGGATACCTCCTGTTCAACGCCTACTATTCCGGCCGACGGGCGCGTCACTCCTCCCGGGTCGTCGTTCCGGCGGACCAGATCACCATCGTCGTACCGGTCCACGCGCAACGCCCGGAGGCGTTCCGCGCGTCGATCGAGTCGATCGCCCTCCAGGGGTGCCCGTTCGTCGTGGTCGGCGACGGCTCCCTCGAGCCGTATCGCACGATGACGGAGGGCAGGGGCGGGGAGTTCGTCTACCAGCCGGAGCAGGCGGGTAAGAAGGCGGCGCTCCGGGCCGGCATGGCGCGCGTCGCGACCCCGTACGTGCTGTTCGTGGACAGTGACACGGTCCTGCCTCGGGACGGCGCGGTCCGGATGGCCAGCCATTTCGCCCCGAGGGTCGGCGGGGTCGGAGCGAACCTTTCCGTCCGGGACACGGGGCGTGCGGTAGCGAGCGCCTCCGAGTTCGTCGAGCGGGCCCGGGAGGTGGTGCTCCGCGCGATGAGCTCCCGGGGAAGCGTCGCGTACCTCGACGGCGCCGGAGCGATGTACCGGACCGAGCTCATCCGGGAGTACGTCAGCTCCGCCGAGTTCCAGGACCTGAGCGTCCTCGGGCGACCGAGTCACCTCGGGGACGACTGGTTGCTGACCGACTTCGTCCTGCGCGCGGGTTACCTCACGGTGAAGGCGTACGACGTGCACGTGATCACGGCGCCGGCGGAAACCTTCCGAGCGTTCGCCCGGAAGAACGTCCGCTGGGCCCGATCGAACTGGATCCGGCTCGGGTCGTACTTCCGGCGCGGGTTCCCCCGGGCCGCCGGCCGGTTCTACGCGCTCGAGATGACCGCGACCTACCTGATCCCGTTGATCGCTCTCGCGACCCTGGTGACGCGAGTGCCGCTCGTGGCGCACTCCCTCGAGCGCTCGGCGTCCGACGCCGGGTCGATCCTCCTGGTGCTCGTGCGCGCGATCATCCCGATTCCGAGGCTGTCGTGGACCGGGCTCACCCGGCTCGGCTCGTTCATCCTCGGGACCATCGCCACGGGGGCGTTCGTCGGCGCGACCGTTCGTGCCAACCCGCACCCCCGCTTGCGACTGCTCGCGTACGGCGCCGTCGCGACCCTGATCCTGTTCGCGACGTCGATCTATGGGTTGTGCACGTTCTGGGTCGAGCCCAAGTGGGGTCCGCGCCGAGGATCGAGCGCCCCGACCGCGTCCTGGCACACGGCGGATGTCGGCTCGTCCGGCGGGGGCGGGACCCTCGCTCGCTAGCGAGGTCCGTCGCGACCATCGCCTCTCGGCTGCCGCCGCAGGCGTCGGGGGCCGAGCCCGAGGCCTCAGAGGCACCGAAAGATTGACGGTCCCCCGAGGTCTGGGCGCCGGCGTGTCCGCGCTGCGAGAGATCGACGGGATCGTCCGACGGAGGCACCTGCTTCGCCACCCGTTCTACCGGGCATGGTCCGAAGGCCGGCTCGATCGGGCCATCCTTTGCGACTACGCCCAGCAGTACTACTGGTTCGAATCGAACTTTCCCCGGTACGTGGCGGCGACCTATGCTCGGCTCGAGGATGCCGCGGATCGGCGAGAGCTCCTCGAGAACCTCGTTGACGAGGAGGGCCGCAGTCCGACGCATCCCGAGCTCTGGCTCGACTTCCTCGCTTCCGTCGGCGGCCCGACCCGACGGGAAGAGATCGCGGCGCCGCGACCCGCGACCCGGCGGCTCCTCGGCACGTACGAGCGCGAAGCGTTCGCACCGAGCGCCGCCCGGGGCTTGGGGGTCCTCTACGCGTACGAGCGGCAGTTCCCCGAGGTCGCGGCCGAGAAGTCGCGGGGCCTGCGAGAGTTCTATGGGATCCGCTCCCGTCGCGCGCATGAGTTCTTCCGCGTCCACGTCGAGGC
>JASHQN010000123.1 GCA_030039135.1 Thermoplasmata archaeon
TATCCTCGAGCATTCGTCGGCGCACCTGGTCGCGAAGGCCCTTGTCGAGACGATTCCGGACGCGAAGCCAACGCACGGTCCGCCGACGGACGAGGGGTTCTACTACGACTTCGACGTGCGGCCGCTCACCCCCGCCGACGTCGACGAGATGCGCGAGCGCATGCGCCGGTCCATCGCCGCGCGCGAGCCGTTCGTCCGTCGGGAGATCCCCCGAGAGGAAGCGGAGCGGCTCTTCGCCACGAACCCGTACAAGCTGAAGTACATCGCAGAGACCCCGGCGGACGAGACGATCTCGGTCTACGAGACGGGTTCGTTCACCGATCTCTGCCGTGGCCCGCACGTTCCCGACACGCGCTGGCTCGAAGGGATCCACATCCTCGGGTTCTCCGGGCTCGAACGAGTGGGAGCCGAACCCGCGGCATCCCTCCAGCGGGTGCGGGGAGTCGGATTCCCGACCCGCGACGAGTTGGACGCGTACCTCAAGCTCCGCGCCGAGGCCGAGGCCCGCGACCACCGATCGATCGGTGCGAAGCAGGAGCTCTTCCTCTTCCTGGACGAGGTACCGGGCTTTCCGTTCTGGCTCCCGAAGGGAATGGTCATGGTCCGAGAGCTCGAGCGCTACACGATGGAGCATCTGCGCTCCGCCGGGTACGTCGAAGCCCGGACGCCCCTTCTCTTCCCCCAGTCAGTGTACGAAACGAGCGGACACTGGGACCATTACCGGGAGAACATGTTCCTCACGACCGTTGAGGACCGGACGTACGGCTGGAAGCCGATGAACTGCCCCGGCTCGATGCTGATGTTCCGATCCCGCGCGCGCAGCTACCGCGAGCTCCCACTGCGGATCGCAGAGTTCGCCCCGTTGCACCGCCTCGAGCCGAGCGGAACGCTCCACGGGCTCACCCGCGTCCGGGAGCTGGTCCAGGACGACGCGCACCTGTTCGTCACCGAAGAGCAGGCCGAGGGGGAGATTCGGGCACTGCTCGAATGGGTCCGCGAGGCAAACACGCTCTTCCGCCTTCCCTGGTCGTACGAGCTCTCGACCCGACCCGCCCAGTTTCTGGGGGACAGCGAGACCTGGGACCGCGCCGAGGCGATCCTCGAGCGAGTGCTCCGTGAGACGGGAGTCGAGTACCGCGTTTCCGCCGGCGAGGGCGGCTTCTACGCCCCGAAGATCGACGTGCACGTGCGGGACTCCCTCGGTCGACCCTGGCAGACCGGTACGATCCAGCTCGACTACCAGATGCCCCGCCGCTTCGGGCTCGAGTACCAGGGGCCCGACGGCAAGCTGCATACTCCGGTCGTCATCCACCGCACGATCCTCGGGACGTGGGAGCGGTTCCTCGGCGTGTTCATCGAGCACTGCGCGGGCCGGTTCCCGCCCTGGCTCGCGCCGGTCCAGGTCCGGATCCTTCCGGTGACCGACCGGCACGCGGGCACCGCGTCGGGCCTATCGGACGAGCTGCGGGCCGCGGGAATACGGGTCGAGCTGGCGAGCCCCGAGGACTCGATCGCGAAGCGCGTGCGCACCGCGGAGGTCGATCGGATCCCGTACGTCCTCGTGCTCGGGGACCGGGAGGTCGACGAAGGGACCGTCACGGTCCGAACGCGCGGCGTCAAGGAGACCCGAACGATGTCGCGCGCGGAGTTCGCCGCGTACGTCCTCGACCGGATCCGCCGGCGGGAGTTCGACCCCTAGCGAATCGCGGAACGTCGCGAGCGCTTCGCCTCGATCCGAGCGTTGAGGTATCCGGAGTCGACCTCCGCGCTCGTCGCCTGATGCTCCGATCGGAGATGGTCACGCAGTCGCACGAGCTCGACCGCGCGCCCGCAGACGGGGCACGTGACCCGGGCGCGCCGCTGGTTCGCGTCTCCCGGAGCGGGGGTCGGGATCATCGCACGACGTAGCTGCGAAGCCGCGACATAAAAAACGCGTGGCAGAAGCGCACCCCCGGCTCGGCGCAATCCTTTATTAAGCGCTCCGTTCCGCCCCCTCGTCTTTCGGGGATATTCGAATGGGCCTCTCCACGGGTCAGCTCGAGCTCGTGATCCTGCTCGCCTCGATCCTCGCTCTCGCGTACGCCGGAGTGCAGACCGCTCTCGTGCTCCGCGAGGACGAGGGCGACGAGCGGATGCGCGAGATCGCGGCCGCGATCCGGGAGGGGGCGACCGCGTTCCTCCGTCGCGAGTACACCTACGTGTTCATCGTGGCGGCGGTCCTCGCCGTCGTCATCGCGCTCGCGTTCGGCATCACCGGCGACGGGGCGCGCCTCGCCACGGGATTCGTCTTCGGGGTCGCGGGAAGCGCCCTCGCCGGCGCCCTCGGGATGCTGCTCAGCATCCGGGCCAACGTCCGGACGGCAGCGCACGCCCGCCGGGGCGATCTACCGGCGACGATGGCGTTCGCCTTCCGGGGCGGAAGCGTGACGGGGCTTTCCGTCGCCGGCCTCGCTCTCCTCGAGCTCGTCGGGTTCTACGTCGCGTTCGGGGGCAACGTCCTCGACATGGTCGGGCTGCTCTTCGGCGCCTCGTTGATGAGCCTCTTCGCGCGGGTCGGTGGCGGCATCTACACGAAGGGGGCGGACGTCGGGACCGACCTGGTCGGCAAGGTCGAGGCCGGCATCCCTGAGGACGATCCCCGCAACCCTGGCGTCATCGCGGACAACGTCGGCGATAACGTAGGAGACTGTGCCGGGATGGCGGCGGACCTCTTCGAGACCTACGTCGTGACCGCGATGGCGGCGATGCTCCTCGCCTACCTCATCGGGGCGGCGGGGGTCTACCCCACCCTCCTGAGCCTGTTCCCGAACGCGGTGCTATTCCCGCTCCTCGTCTGCGCGTGGGCGATCCTCGCGACCGTCGTGGGGAGCCTGTTCGTGCGCATGCGTCCCGGAGGCTCGATCATGGGCGCGCTGTACCAGGGGCTGGCCGCGACGACGGCGATCGGATTGATCGGGCTCTACCTCCTCGATTACTACTTCATGGGCGCGAACCTCGGGATCTTTGCCGCGACGGCCGTCGGCCTCGTGGTGATGATCCTGATCGTGATCATCACCGATTACTACACGAGCGCGAGCTACCGACCCGTCCACCAGATCGCCGAAGCCTCGCAAGCGGGTGCGGGACCCACGGTGATCAGCGGGCTCGCGGTCGGCCTCCAGTCGGCGTGGCTACCGGCCATCGTGGTCGTAGCCGGTACGCTCATCGCGTACCTTGCGGCGGGCTGGACGGGCACGACCACTGCCCCCAACGCCTTCCTCGGCCTCTACGGGATCGGGCTCGCGGCCGCGAGCATGCTCAGCGTCACCGGCATGATCATCTCGATCGACTCGTTCGGCCCGATCACCGACAACGCCGGGGGGATCGCGGAGATGGCGAACCTTCCGCCCCAGGCGCGCGCGATCACCGACCCGCTAGATGCCGTCGGCAACACTACGAAGGCGATCACGAAGGGCTACGCGATCGGCTCGGCGGTGCTCGCAGCGCTCGCGCTGTTCGCGGCGTACACGTTCGCCGCCGCCTCGAAATGGGGCCAGCCTTGGGCGGCCTTCACGGCCCTGCTGACGCTCAGCACGCCGCTGGTCGTGGCCGGACTCGTGATCGGCGCCGTGCTCCCTTTCTTCTTCACCTCGTTCCTGATGAACGCGGTCGGCGTCGCGGCCGAGCGGATGGTCTTCGAGATCCGGCGCCAGTTCAAGGAGATCGCCGGACTTCTCGAAGGGAAAGCGAAGCCCGAGTACGGCCGGTGCGTCGACATCGTTACCGTGACCGCGCTCCGCCAGCTCGCGGCGCCCGCGCTGATCGCCGTCGTCACGCCCCTCGCCGTCGGCTTCCTGCTCGGTCCGGTCGCGCTCGCGGCGCTCCTGCTCGGCGTCATCGTCTCGGGCTTCCCCCTCGCGCTCACGATGACGACGGGCGGCGCCGCCTGGGACAACGGGAAGAAGTACATCGAGAGCGGCCACTTCGGCGGGAAGCACTCTGATGCCCACAAGGCCGCGGTCGTCGGGGACACCGTCGGGGACGCGACGAAAGACACCGCCGGTCCGGCGATCAACCCCCTCATCAAAGTCGTCAACACGATCTCGATACTGTTCATCGCCCTCATCGTCGCGCACTCGGTCATCCCGGTGTAGCGCGAGCGGGCGTCGGGCCTCGCGGTCGCGACGGCCAGCCTCCATCAGCATTTTCCGCCCGAGCGCTCATCGTCGGACGTTGTTCGACCTCGGCGGGCAGATCGTCCTCGTCACCGGCGCGTCGCGGGGCATCGGGCGCGCGATCGCGCTCGAGCTCGGTCGCGCGGGCGCCGAGATCGCCGTCCACTACCACGTGAATCGCCCGGGCGCCGAGTCGCTCTGCGCGGAGCTCGGGCGAATCGGGGTCACGGCGAAAGCGTTCGCGGCGGACGTCGGGAGCTGGGAGGAGACCGCACGGATGGTCCGGGCGGCCGGCGACTGGCGCGGTCGTCTCGACGGGGTCGTCACCTGCGCGGGGATCTTCCGGGGGGACGACACGGAGGGCATCGGTGCGAAAGACTTCGAGTCGGTGGTGCGCACCGATCTCGAGGGCTCGTTCCGGACGATCCAGTGCGCCCTCCCTTACCTGCGCAAGAGCGTCCGTCCTTCGGTCGTGACGGTCTCCTCCGTGCTCGCAGGCCACCCCGCGATCGGCGGTGCTCCGTACCAGGCCGCGAAGGCAGGGATCGAACAGATGACGCGCGCGCTTGCGCTCGAGCTGGCTCCCAGGATCCGGGTCAACGCGGTCGCCCCGGGGTTCATCCGTACGGACATGAACCGCACCGCGCACGAGAACCCCCGGACCCGAGAGGCGATCGCGAAGGCCACACCGCTCGGACGATGGGGCGAACCCGCGGACGTCGCACCCGCAGTTCGATACCTCCTGAGCCTCGAGGCGGACTGGATCACGGGCCTCGTTCTCGGCATCGACGGGGGGATCCCGATGTCCCGATGACCGACGGACCCCTCTTTTCGGGCAAGGCCGCGCTAGTGACCGGAGGGTCGCGGGGGATCGGCCGGGCCATTGTGCTCGCTCTCGCGTCCGAAGGGGCCGACGTCGCGTTTTCCTACCGCTCGGACGTCCGCGCGGCGAAAGATGTCGTGACAGGCGTGGCCCACCTCGGACGCCGCGCGTTCCCCTTCGAGAGCGACGCCGCCCAGTCGGAAGCGGCCGAGGCGCTCGTTCGGGACGCGCGCGCCCGGCTGGGGAGGCTGGACGTGGTCGTCGCTAACGCCGGGGTTCCAGATCCCGCCTCCTGGGAGTCCCTCTCGCCCGCGGACTGGCGCGTCGTGCTGGACACGAACTTGCTCGGACCCTACTACCTCGCTCGGGCGGCGCAGCCGTTGCTGACGCCGGGGGCGAGCTCGATCGTTCTCGTCGCGTCGATCGCGGGACTCCTCGCGAACCCCGGGAAGCTTGCGTACGCCGCATCGAAGGCGGCGCTCATCTCGCTCGCGAAGAGCCTCGCGCTGGCCTTCGCCCCGGCGGTGCGCGTGAACGCGGTCGCCCCCGGATGGGTCCGTACGGACATGACCGCGCCGCTCCACAATGCGGCCCGCACCCGCGAGGCGTTGGTCCGCACGATCCCACGCGGCCGATGGGGCGAGCCCGACGACGTCGCGGCCGCCGTCGTCTTCCTCGCGTCCGACGGCGCTCGGTTCGTGACCGGCGAGACGCTGGTCGTCGACGGAGGCGGGTCAATCCATTGGCGGGGCGCAGCCGAGGGCTAGCCTAGGCGTAGTGGCTCAGGCTCGAGCGCTCCTTCTTCGCGGCCTCGCGCTCATCGCCGCGCTCCTCGCGCCGCCGCTCCTTCTCGCACTCCTCTTCCGTGACCCAGAGGAACTCGAGGTCCTCGGGGTGCTCGTGGGCGACGAACGCCCCCGCCTCGAAGGCGCTCGAGAGCAGCTCCTCGAGGTTGTCGGCGTCGGACCCTTCTAGGCGACCCGCGAGCCTCCAGTACCAGTCCGGAGCCTTGCCGGCCGACTGAAGGTACTCCGTCACGAGATCGTAGATCGAAGAGCGATCGTCGGTCAGGCGGACATGGAGGTGACGGGCCGGTTCCTCGGAGGTCGGAGCGCTCGACGTGGTCATCGGCACGGAGCAGACGGGGAGCCGCTATAACGCCTCGGCCCGCGGAACCCAGAACCCTTCAAGAGGTGGCGCGAACTGGGTCCCCCGACACCTGTGTACGGCGGCCCACCCCCATCGGCATCGCCCATGTCAGCCGGCGGCGACGCCTCGGGAGCTCGAGGGCAGCGATACGGGTACCTCGTCCAGCGCTTGCAGAACCGGCAGATCACGATGGAGGAGGCGACCGAGCTCTTCGCTCTCATGCAGGGGATGATCGCGCGAGCGAACGAGGCCGCCCGCGCCGCCGCCCGAACCGTGGGTCCTCCCCCTCCCCCTCCGTCGCCGCTCGCGCCGGCGCGCGGGGAACGGCTCGCCCCGGCGAGCGGGGCAGCGGACGACTTTCTCCTCGTCGGCCTTCTGGCCATGGGGGCCGGCGCGGGGCTCCTCGCCGCTCTCTCGAAACGCATCGGGGACACCTCGCCTCCCTCCCCCTCCGGGGGCGGCCGCTCGAAGCCGAGCGAACCGTCTCAGAAGGGGTAGGGATGCCATCGGACCGGTTCGTCTTCGCCCACCTCGCCGACGCCCACGTGGGCGCGTGGCCGAGGGATCCCGCGGTGCGAGCCGCGCTGCGATCGAGCGTGCTCAGGGCCCTCGCGGTCGTCCAGGAACGCGACGCCGAGTTCCTCTTGATCTCGGGCGACCTCTTCCACACCCCGGTGCCCGACCCAGCCGAGGTGGCTCCCATCGCGGCCGCGCTCCGCACGCTCGTGGAGGCCGGCCGAAGGGTCTACGCGATCTACGGTTCGCACGACTACGTCGCGCACCGGACGAGCTGGCTCGACGTCCTCTCCGAGACCGGGGTCTTCGTCAAGGTCGCTCCCGAAGCCGTACGCTCCGAAGGGACCCGGTGGACCCTGCCGTTCCACGTGGACGAACCGACGGGCGCCCGGATCGCCGGGATCTCCGGCCGCTCGCACGGTCTCGATCGCGAGTACTTCCGCGCCGTGGACGCGGAGGCGTTCCGTGCGGAGCCCGGCTTCAAGATCTTCCAGTTTCACGCGGCCGTCGAGGAGTACTTGCCGGCGACGCTCAGGGCGCACATCCGGGGGATCCGACGCGACGACCTTCCCGAGGGATGTGACTACTACGCCGGCGGGCATATCCACGTGACCTACGACGGCGAGGGCCCGGGGGGCGGGCTCTTGGTCAATCCCGGGGCGGTGTTCGGGACCAGCCGCACCGACCTCGAGAACGCAGCGGCGGGCCGGACGCACCAGGGGATCGCGATCGTGACCGTGGAGCGCGGAGCGCCGCGGGTGGAGTACGTGGACACCGCTCCGCGCGACGCGATACGCCTGGTGGACATCGACGTCTCGGGACGGACCGTAGCGGAAGCGCACGCCGCGGTGGCAGAGAACGTTCGGGCGGCGAGCGATCGACCGGGAGTGCTCATCTTCCCACGGATCCGCGGCACGCTCGCGGACGGCAGCTTGGCCGCCCTCGCCCTCGCGGAGGTCGCGCGCACCGAGGGCCGGGACGCCGCGACCGTCCACTGGGACGTGAGCAATCTCGCGCCGGCACCCACGGCGGACTCGGCGCCCTCCGGCGAGGCGGAGATCGAGGGCGCAGAGATCCGACGGCTCCTCGCGGAGGAGCCGGTCGCCGGACTCTCGGGCGCGCAGGGCGAAGAACGCGTCCGCGAGCTCGTGCGCGAGCTCGGCCTCGCGAAAGCGGAGGGAGAATCGCGCGTCGACTACTCGGAGGCGCGGATCCGAGCCGCGCGTCGGATCCTCGCGGTCCCTTCCGAACCGGCCGCGTAGGGATTTCGATGCGGCTGCGTCATCTTCGCGTGCGGAACATCCGCAGCTACGCCGCCGGGACGATCGACTTTCCGGACGGGACCACGCTGATCTCGGGCGACGTCGGCGCCGGGAAGACCAGCCTCCTCTACGCGGTGGAGATGGCGCTCTTCGGCACCTCGGAAGTCGACGCGGCGTACCTCGTGCGCCACGGAGCGGCGCACGCGGAGGTCGACGTGACGTTCGAAGACGCCGAGCACTCCTACCGGATCGCGCGTCGGTTCCGCCGGGTCCGCCGGAAGGGTCGTGAGACGTACGAGCCCGAAGCGATCTCCTTCTCGGTCGACGGTGCGAAGACGGAGTACTCGGCGACCGAGCTCCGCCAGCGCGTGATCGAGTTGCTCGGCTTCCCGGACAACCCGAACCCGGTCGCGCACTCGGACCTCTGGCGTTGGGCGGTCTACGTGCCGCAGGAGCGCATGCGGGACATCCTCGGCGCCCGACCCCAGGACCGGCTCGAGACGGTCCGCAAGGCTCTCGGCGTGGAGCGCTACCGCACGGCCGCGGACAACGCGCAAGAGCTCGGCGCCGACCTTCGACGGAGCGCGACGGCTCGGCGGACGGCGGCCGAGCGGCTTCGATACCACGACGAGGAGTTCGCCCGATGGACCGCCGAGGCGGATCGAACTCGCGTGGAGCGCAGCGCCATCGAAGCGGCGATCGAACGGCGCCGCGCCGACGTCGAGGAGGTTCGGGTGGCGGTGGGATCGCACGACGCGGCGGTCCGACAGACCGAAGCGGATCGCCGGGAGCTCGAGAGCCTGCTCCGGGAGGACGAGGCGGACCGAGCGGCGGTGGCCGAGCGCACTAGGATACAGTCCGAACGGCTCGCCGCGGCCGACGCGCAGCGTGCCGTCGCGGCATCGGCCGAGGACGACGCCGCACGCCTCGTCGACCGGCGTCGGGCCTTGGACGCTGCCGACGACGCCCTCCGACGGGCACGAGGGGAAATCGAAGCCAACTCGGGCCAGCTTCGGGCTCTCATCCAGGCTCGCGCGGACCTCGCCTCCGCGGTCCAGCGACGGGACGAGGCGACCGAGGCGGTCGCGGGCACGGCCCGCGAGCGCGAAGCCGCCGCGCAGAACGTTGAGGCGCGGGCTCACGAAGGCCCGACCCACGAGCCGCCGGCACCCACCCCCGAATCCCTCGAGGAAATCGACGCGCGGTTGGAGGGCGCGCGAACGAAGGAACGGGAGTCGCTGACCTCCCTGACGCGGGCCGAGACCGCGCTCCACGAGTTCGAAGAGCTCCTGGCGGCCGGCGTCTGTCCCCGGTGCGGACAGACCGTCCGCGGCGAGGAGTTCCAGCGGCATCGTGCGGAGGCCGACGTCCAGGCCCGCGATGCGCGAGACGCTCAAGCGAAGGCCGTCGCCGACCGAACGCAGATCGAGGAGGAGCGACGCGCGCGGGAGCGGTACGAACGAGCTCGTGGCCGTTGGCGCGAGGTCGAGCAGCTTCGGGACGCGGCACGGCGCGAGCTCGCCCGGGCCGAGGACGCCGAGCGCGGCGCGACCGAGGCGCTCGGACGAGCGAGCGAGGCGATCCGGGAGGCGCACACCCGGGTCGAACGCCTGGGCCCGGCGGAGGCAACGGACGCCGAGCTCCGGGCGCGGGTCGAGCGGATATCGATGGAACGGGCGCGTGCCACCGAGCTCGTTGAGCACGCGGCCACGGCCGCCGAGCGCCTTCGGGCGGCGAGGGCCGCGGCGGAGCTATTGAGCGCCGAGGCCGCGAGGATCGCCGCCGAGATCGAGGCCTCGGGGTCCCGCATCGAATCACGCCGGCTGCGGCTATCCGCCCTCGAGGAATCGCTCCGCGGGGCGGACGTGCGCTCCCGGGAGCTCGACGCGGCCCGACAACGGCTCGCGACCGGCGAGTCGGCCCTCGAGGAAGAGCGACGGACCCTGGTCCGCATCGATAGCCGCCTCGACGAGGCGGTCCGGCGCGTCTCCGAAGCGGAGCGGGGAAGGGCCGAGCGGTCGCAGCTCGTCGCAGAAGCGGACGACCTCGAGCGGAAGGCTACATGGATCTCGGGACCGTTTCGAAAGGCCGTCCTCTCGATGGAGCAGCGGCTGCTCGCCCACGCTCAGGCGGCGTTCGAGCGGAGCCTCACCCGCTACTTCGCCGCGCTGATCGACGACCCGGCGCTCGTCGCACGGACCGACGTGGCGTTCACGCCCGCGGTGGCGATCGAGGGCGAGTGGACCCCGGCGGAGGCGCTGAGCGGCGGGGAGCGCACCAGCCTCGCGCTCGCCTTCCGGCTCGCGCTCGCCGAGGTGGTCCGATCCCTCGGGAACCTGCACCTGGACACGATCCTGCTCGACGAACCCACCGACGGATTCTCCCCGGAGCAGGTCGTGCGAATGGGGGAGCTCCTTGACACGCTCGCGCTACCCCAGGTCATCCTCGTGTCGCACGAGGACGAGCTCGCCGGCATCGCCGATCGGGTCGTGCGCATCGAGAAGATCGACGGGAAATCCGTGCTGCGGGCCCCGGCCGCCGGAGGCGACGCGCCTCTCCGAGTTTCGGCAGAGTAGCGCGGACGCAACGGGCGCGGACGGGGCGTGGCGTCAGCCGGCTCGTCCGGACCGGGCCGGGGGAATGCTTTCGGCCGGGCTCGATAAACCGTTAAGCGCGTAGAACGGTAGTCCGCGCGTGGCCGCGCCCACTCCGCCCTCGCCTTCGGGCGGACCCTGGCCGCCGTACGCACCGCAGATGCAGTACGCCGCCCGGGCGTACGGACCCCCTCCTCCTTCCTCGGTGGGGCCGCCGACCGCGGCAGCCGTGCTCTCGATCGTGGGCGGGGCGCTCGTCCTTCTGGGGGGGTTCTCGGAGCTCGCGGAAGCGGTCTACGCACCGACGCTCACGCTGGGACTCTTCGGCGGCACGCTCCTCGTCTACGGGGTGGTCGGCATCCTGCTCGGGGCGGGCCTCGTCGTGCTCGGGATCCTGGTGCAGACGCACTCGAGCCACCACGTCGTCCTCGGCACGCTCATCGTCGTCTTCTCGGTTTTGAGCCTCGTGAGCTACGGAGGTGGGTTCCTGATCGGATTCGTGCTCGGCCTCGTCGGAGGAATCCTGGCGCTCGCCTGGAGGCCGCTCACGGCCCCCGTCTACTACCCGACGCCCCCTCCGATCCTCAGGGTGTGCCCTCGGTGCGGACGGGTGCTCGACCCCACGGCACGATTCTGCCCGCACTGCGGGAACGCTCTTTCGTAGCCGATTCCGGTTGGGGGCGGACCGCCCGCTACATGAGGAGATCGAGAAAGGCCGCGGCGTCCCAGGGCGGCACCGACGCGATCTCGAGGTCCTCGGCGATGTGGTCGGTGGACTTCTGGCCCACGAGCGGGGCCAGCGTTCCGGGGGCGGAGCGGGCGAACTGGAGGGCGGTCTGCGCCGCGCTGAGCCCCGCGCGCTTCGGGCCGGCGCGCGCGAGCTGACCCTGGAAGAGGGGGACGCTCGTGAAGCAGGCGAGGCCCAGCCGGCCCGCGGCCTCGAACAGCGTCAGGCGCTCGCCGCCGACCGGCTGGTTGCGGACCACGGCCGCCTCGGGCATCGCGAGATTGAACGGGAACTGGATGAAGCGGAAGCCGTGCTCCCGTCCGCCGACGCGCTCGGCGATGCGCGCGGCGGACTCGAGGGCATAGTACCCCGCGTCGCCGCGCGCGGACCGTAGGCAGTCCCAGGTCGCGAGACCGTAGGCTCCGAGCCGACCCTTCTGCCTCAGCTCCTCGCAGCAGGCGAACGCGGCTTCCAACCGATGCTCGAACTCCTCGCGACCGACGACCGGCAGCTGGGCGTCGGGAGCGTTGTGGAGGTAGAGGAGATCGATCGTCTCGAGCGAGAGATTGCGCCGGCTGCGCTCGAACTGGTCGGAGAGGTACGCCGGGGTCATCGCGTGACAGCCGTCGACGATGTCCCGTGGCTTGAGGACGCCGGGCCGGATCAGCTCCTCCTGGATCCATCGTTCGGGCCCGAGCCGGGACTCCCCGTCCGGCGCGAAGTAGCCGGCTTTCGTCGCGACGAACACCTCGCCGCGATCGACCTCTCCTCGTTCGACCAGCCGCGCGAGCGCGCGGCCGATGCTTCGCTCGGCGCGCTGGTGGCGGTAGTTGATGGCCGTGTCAACGACGTTGACCCTACGGGACGTGAGGCAGATCGTCACCGCCTGTTCGACCGCGAGGTCCGTCGCCGCGTCGGGAGGTCCGATGTAGGTCCCGAGACCGATCGAGGTCAGCGAGAGCCCCCCCGGTGCCGAGCGAAAATGCTCCGTCGGTAGATGACGGTCCTCGACCGCGCGGGTCCGGAACCGAGCCGTGCCTTCGGGCGTCGCCCGGCCGGCCCGAAGCGACACGGCCGTGACGGGGCGAGCGCCCTCAAAAGCAAGACCCCGGTTCGATCGACCCCGCCACGCTGAAGAGGGGAAGGCGCCTGCAACGCGAGGTTCGATGCCCCGCCGGAAGTACGGCCGGATGCAGAAGCCGATCCCGCCGGTTCCTCCGGAAAAGTGTCGGTTCTGCCGGTTGGCCCGTCCGTGTCCGGTCCACGGGCGATCGGCCCGGGGCTGAGAGCCGACTACGGAGGTGGGTCGGCGGTTCGTGCTCGCTTGCCGACCAGGAGCGGTGCGGCGACCTTCTCATGGAACCGGTCGGCGGCGCGGCCGATCCGGTCGACGACCGAGGGCGCGAGACGGCCGCGGGCTTTGCCGAGCGCGGCCTCGAGTCCGAAGCGGGCCTGCTGCCAGCGATAGAGCGCCTCGGGATACGCCGCCTCGAACAGGAGCGAGCGTCCGCCCTCCCTCTTGACCGCGCGACGACGACCATGGAGCCGACCCTTCACCGCGTCGTGGAAACGGGTCCCGGGGACCGGGACGGCGATCGAAACGGAGTACTCCTCCGGACTGAAGCGCCGGAACAGCCGCAGCGTCGCTTCGATGTCCTCCAGCGTCTCCCCGGGGAAACCGAGCATGAGGAACCAGAACTGACGGATCCCCTCCCGGCGTAGCGCTTCGGCGGTCCGCTCGACCTGCGAGAGGCGCGTGCCGCGATTCATGAGATCGAGCATCTTCTGACTGCCGGATTCGACCCCGACGTACACCCGCTCAAGGCCCGCCGAGCGCATCCGGCGCAAAAGGTCCGGCTTCAGCAGATCGACGCGGGCGAGGCACTCCCAGCGCAGGTCGAGATGCTCTTCGGCCAAGAGCTTGAGCAACCGGTCGATCCACGGACGCGAGATCCCGAACACGTCGTCGCAGAACCGGACGTAGTCCACGCGGTACCGTTCCTTCAGCGCCCGGAGCTCCTCGATCACGCGCTCGGGCGACTGTTGGCGGAACGTCCGGCCGAACGTCGGTTTCGAGCACCAGGAGCAGTCAAACGGGCATCCGCGCGAGGTCAGCACCGCCGCCCTTCGCTCTCCGGTCGAGCGCTCCCAAGTTCGGAGGTAGGCCTCCATGTCGACGAGATCCCACGCCGGCAGCGGGAGCGCGTCCAGATCGCGCAGCAACGGTCGAGGCCGCGCGCGGTGAACGCGTTCCCCACGCTGCACGACGAGCCCGGCCACGTCCCCCGGATCTCGATGCTCCAGGAGTGCCCGCGCGAGATCGGTGAGCGCTCCTTCCCCTTCGCTCGGGACGACCGCGTCGAACCCCGCCGCCAGATAGTCGCTGGTCCGCGATGCCGAGTCCGGGCCTCCGGCGACCGAGTACGCGCCGTGGGCCCGCGCGAGCTGGGCGATCTCGATCGCGCGGTCGCGCGTGAGCGTCTTTGTATGAACCCCCACCACGTCCGGGCGGAAGGCGCGAAGCCGCTCGACCACCGCGTGCGTGTCCCGCGCGAACGTGAGGTCCACGAGCGCAGCCTCGATCCCTCGCTCCCGGAGGTACGCTCCGAGCGTGAGAAGACCGAGGGACGGGTACAGCTCGATGAACTTGCGTTCCATCGGATCTTCGCGCGCAAGGTAAGGATCGACCAGCAGCACGCGGGGCGGGCGGTCCCCGCCCGACGCGTGTTTCGCCTCAGTCATAGGAGCGTCTCCGGCGCACGACGACCCGACCGCCCGAGATCGCGCCCACCGGGCAGTACGGGACGCACCATCCGCAGTCCGTGCAGTTCGCGAGGACCTCGAGCCGAGTCGGGGTCAGCTCCATGGCGTTTGGCGGGCAGACGCCGGTGCAGAGGCCGCAGAGAACGCAGACGTCGGGGTCAACTCGGACCACGTTCCACCGGGGCGGGCCACCGTCCGCTCGGTAGAATCCATCGGCTCGGGATATTAAGCTGGGCGGCCCGCGCGAAATCGGGCGCGCCGGCTACTTCGCGGCCGACCCCGAAGCCGAGGGAGCGCTCTCCCCGGGATGGAGCGCCTTTCCCAGCGCCACGAATCCCGTGAGCGCGCACTTCACGCGCACGGGCGACAAGGGGATTCCGAGGGATTTCAGGACGTCGTCCCGAGTCAGGGCCGTTGCGTCGGCGAGCGAGGCGCCGGTGAGCTTCTCGGTGAGCATGGACGCGCTCGCGACGCTGATGGCGCATCCCTCGCCCTCGAACCGCACCTCGCGGATTTTTTGGCTGGCGGGATCGAGCTTCAGTCGGAGAGTGATGTGGTCCCCGCAGAGCGGGTTCGACTCTTCGCCGACCCGGTCCGCTCCCTCCATGGGACCGAAGTTTCGGGGAGAACGGTAGTGCTCGAGGATGACCTCCTGGTACATGTCATACGCCATGAATCGTCCCTGCCGGCGCGAGGCGGCCCGCGCTATAAAGCGGCGTTGTGCCGAGTTGCACGGCGGTAATCTCTTCGCCGGCGAACGCCGGCGCCGGCGTCCGATTTGCGGTCGAGCGCCGAGGGATCGCCGGGTGACTTAGAACCCCCGCCGGTGGCGTACTGCGCGGAGTGAACAGCATCTCTCGGGTCCCGTTCACCGTCCAGCGGTACAACTTATAAGCACACCGCGGTGTGTAAATCAGATGGCCGGTTCCGTGCCCAGTTTCGAGGAGTGGCTCACGCTCGACGAGGTCCGATCCCTGTCGAGTGACCTCGGCGATCCCGCGCCCATTCGGGCGCTTCGGGAGGAGGCACACGAACGGTTCCTGCGTCTGCCCCTCGAGCCGAATCCGCTGTATCGCGGCTATGGGTACTTTTCGAACGTCGACTTGAGTCGGATCGATCCGGCCGCTCACGGCGCGCCGGTGACGATGCCCCCGCCGATACCGGGCGCAATCCGAATCGTCCACGACGTAGCGGGAACCCGTGTCGATCTCCCGACGGAACTGCGGGACGCCGGCGTGGTCGTCCGTACGCTGGACGAGATCTGGCAGGGCGCACAGGGCCGGCTGCACGACTTTCTGCGTGGCTCGGAGGAGCCGACCGACCGGCTATCGGCGCTCGCGACCGCGCTGATCAACCGAGGGTACGCGCTCGACGTTCCAACGGGGATCCGCCGACCGATCCGGATCCAAGAGCTCAACCTTCTGTCGATCCCGCACGAGGCGCTCTCGGTGCGCCGCGCCGTCCGGGCCGGCGCGGGCGCCCAGCTACTCGTCACCGAAGAGACGTACTCGACCCCCGCTCCCCCGGACGGTCAGCGGCTCTTCGCCTCCAGCACCGATCTCGATCTCGCGGACCGCGCGAAGGTCGTCTTTCTGACGGTGCACGCGCCGGATCTACGGACCGTCTCGATCTACCGGCGCTCGGCGACCACGGGGCCCGACTCCCGCCTTGCCTGGCTGTGGAACGGGCTCGGGGGCTTCCGCACGAAGAACCGGAACCACACGTCGCTCACCGGGTCCGGCGCGGCGGTGGACGATCTTCAGGTGTTCTTCGGCGCCGGGCATCAGGCCTTCGACAGCTCCGTCGACCTGACCCACATCGCAACGGACACCCACGGACAGTCGATCACGCGCGGGGTCTTCCGCGACGACGCGCGGGGAATGAGCCGGGGGCTCGTTCGCATCGAGCACGAGGCGCGCAAAACGGTGAGCTTCATCTCGGAGCATGCGATGCTGCTGTCCAAGGGAGCCCGGTCCGACACGATCCCGATCCTCGAGATCCTCTGCCGTGACGTCAAGGCGACCCACTCGACGTCCGTCGCTCCTGTCGATCCCGAGAAGGTCTTCTACCTCGAGTCCCGAGGGTTCACCGAGTCGGAGGCGGTCCGCGCGATCGGCGAGGGTTTCCTCTCCTATGTGCTCGAGCGTGCGCCGGTGACCGGGCTGCGGGACATCCTGTACCCCGCGCTCTCCACTCGCTGGGACGGCGGACAGATCGTGTGGGGCCCCGAGACGTTCCCGGGGCTGCCTGAGCTCGAAGTGGCCGGTACCGCGGCCGCTCCCGAGTGGCGGTTCGACTCGAAGCTGCGCTGAGAGCCCTCGGCGGAAACGGAACGAGCCGGGACCACCGGCCGGTTCGGGAACGGTCGGGGCGACTAACCGACTGCGCCGGTCATCTCGAGCTGGATCAACCGGTTCAGCTCGAGCGCGTAGTCGACCGGGAGCTCCTTCGCGAACTCGGCGAGGAAGCCCATCAGGATGAGGTGGATCGCGTCCGACTCCGAGAGCCCGCGGCTCATCAGGTAGAAGATCTGCTCCTCGCCGATCTTGCCGACGACCGCCTCGTGGGTGATAGTCGCGTCCTCTTCGTGGATCTCGTTGTAGGGGTACGTGTCGGACCGACCGAGCTCGTCCGGCAGGAGCGCGTCGCAGCGCACCGCCGCCTTCACGCCCGTGGCGCCGGGCGCCACGTGGAGGAGGCCGCGGTAGCTCGTCTGCCCTCCGCGGATCGCGATCGACTTCGCGATGATCTTGCTCGATGTATCGGGCGCCGAGTGGACCGCCTTCGCGCCCGAGTCGATGATCTGCCCTTCGCTCGCGAACGCGACCGAGAGGATGTCGGCCCGCGCGCCGCGGCCCTTGAGGTAGACCGACGGGTACTTCATCGTGATCTTCGAGCCCATGTTGCCGTCCACCCACTCGACGAGCGCGTTCTCGTAGGCTACGGCGCGCTTGGTGACGAGGTTGTAGACGTTCTTCGACCAGTTCTGGACGGTGGTGTACCGGACCTTCGCG
Source organism: Thermoplasmata archaeon (assembly GCA_030039135.1). Classification (GTDB taxonomy): domain Archaea; phylum Thermoplasmatota; class Thermoplasmata; order Lutacidiplasmatales; family UBA184; genus Lutacidiplasma. The sequence continues at coordinate 17,003 of JASHQN010000123.1, forward strand.
TACGGCTCGCCCACCACTTCGACGACGGCCGCGTGCAGGGAATCGGTGGAGTAGATAGGCGCCGTACACCCCTCTAGGTAGTGCACCTTGGAACCTTTGTCGCCGATAATCAGCGTCCGCTCGAACTGCCCGACGCTCTTCGCGTTGATCCGGAAGTACGCCTGGAGAGGGATCGGGCATTCGACGCCCGGCGGGATGTAGACGAAACTTCCGCCCGACCAGACCGCGCTGTTGAGCGCGGCGAACTTGTTGTCGTTGTACGGGACGATCTTGCCGAAGTACTTGCGCACGATCTCGGGATGCTCGCGGACCGCCGTGTCGGTATCGCAGAAGATGATCCCCTTCGCCGCGAGGTCCTCCCGCAGCTTGTGGTACATCGTGCCGCTGTCGTACTGGGCTCCGACGCCCCCGAAGTACTCCCGCTCGGCCTTCGGGATGCCGAGCTTCTCGAACGTGTTCTTGATGTCGGCTGGGAGATCCTCCCACTTCCGCTTCGTCTCCCCTTCGAGCAGGGGGTTCGCGTAGTACGTGTACGCGTCGAAGTCGATGTCGCTGAGGTCGGGGCCCCAGTCCGGCATCGGTCGCTGCATGAAGTGGTCGAACGCGCGGAGCCGGTACTCCCGCATCCAATCCGGCTCGTGCTTGAACTCGGAGATCTGCTCGACGACGTGCCGGCTCAGGCCCTTCGGGATCCGCAGCCGGTAGGTCTCGGGGTCCTTGAAGTCGTAGCGAGTGTAGTCGAGCGGAGTGAGCTCCTGCGCTGTCTGAGCCATCTGCTTCTCAGGGAATTCCATCACCCCGGTGTATTTAAATGAGAGGTCGCCGACGACGCGACAGCCACGTCCTCGCCGAGGCTCGACGCGGTACGGGGCCGAATGTAGGGCCCCGGACTACAGGCCCTGCTGGGCCGGGGCCGGATGCGCCACGTGACGGCCGGCGAAGAGGCGCTCGACGCGCCGAAGGGCCTCGAACAGCTGGTCGATCTCGCCCTCGGTATTGTAGAGGTACGGGCTCGCCCGGGTGAGGGCGGGCACGCCGAGGCGTTCCATGAGCGGCTGGCAGCAGTGGTGGCCGGCCCGGACGGCGATGCCGTCCGCGTCCAAGAGCTCCGCCACGTCGTGCGGATGAGCTCCCTCGAGGGCGAACGAGATGATCGCTTGACGGTCCTTCGAGGTCGACGGCCCGTAGATCCGCAAGCGGTTGGCGAAGCGATCCCGCGCCAGTCGCCTCGCGCGCTCGTAGAGCCGTCGCTCGTGCGCGGCGATCTCGTCCCATCCGACTCCCTCGAGGTAGTCGATCGCGGCGGCGAGACCGACCGCCCCGGCCGCGTTCGGCGTCCCGGCCTCGAACCTCGCGGGAGGGTCGCGGTAGCCGACCCGGTCCTGGTGCACCTCGGTGATCATCTCCCCACCGCCGGTCGCCGGCGGCATACGCGCGAGGACCTCCTTCCGGCCCCAGAGCACGCCGATCCCCATCGGTCCGAGCATCTTGTGCCCGGAGAATGCGAGGAGGTCGGCTCCGAGGGCCTGGACGTCGACCGGTCGGTGCGGCGCGGACTGGGCCGCGTCGACGACCATGATCGCGCCCACCGAATGGGCCCGTTCAGCGATGTTCCGTATGGGGTTCACCGTACCGAGGACGTTCGACGCATGGGTGACGGTCACGACCTTCGCGGTCCGATCGATGAGGCGATCGAGGTCGTCGGATCGGAGTCGCCCCTCGTCGTCGACGTCGACGAACCGGAGGTCGATCCCCCGCCGGTCCCGCAGCATGTGCCACGGGACGAT
>JASHQN010000124.1 GCA_030039135.1 Thermoplasmata archaeon
ACCGACGATGCTCGCGGGGTGCGCTTTTTCGAACGCGCCGGGTTCGAGGAACGGAGGCGGCTGTGGGTCTCTCGCCTCGAGGTGGCGGCGGCCCGCCTGCCAGATCCCGCGGCCCATCGAGACCAGTGGGCCTCCGCCGGCGTCGAGTTCTCTACGCTCCGGGAGGACGACGCGGCGCGGCCCGAGGTTCGGGAGCGTCTCTACCGCCTATGGACGGCCGCCTCCGAGGACGTTCCCCGGTTGGGCGAGTACACTCCGGTCACGTACGAGCAGTTCGTCGACGTGATCCTGCGGGCCGACCAGCCCGCGGGCACCTCGGACGTCGTCTTTCTCGCGCGCGCCGCCGATGAGTACGTCGGGGTGACGACGCTCGAGCACGGAAGCGGGGCCGGTACGCTGGAGGTCGGATTCACGGGGACCCTGCGGGCCCACCGGGGGAAGGGAATCGCCGCCGAGCTCAAGCGTCGTGCGGTGGAGTACGCCCAAGATCACGGTTACCGCTACCTCGTGACCCGGAACGATTCGGAGAACCGTCCTATCTGGGCGATCAACGAGCGGATGGGGTTCCGGCCGATCCGGACGTGGGTACAGGGCGAAAAGGTCCTGAGCACGAGGTCGTAGGTCGCCCGGGGGGGTTCAGCACGCCCCCCGTCGAACGACGTCTTCGCAGGTCGACGCCTCGACCAGGTCGAGGCTCCCTGCCTGCCCGAACGGGGCGAGGTACTGACGGACCGCCGACTCGCTCGGCCCCTCGATGATCACGTAGAGGTGGTGCTTTCCCCGCTCGACCGCGTCCCCGTGGATCGCGAGGCCGGCCTTGCGGGCGCTCTCGTTCGATAGGATCTGGAGCAGGAATGGTGCCATCTTCGGATCGGCCGCGGGACAGCGGTCGGACGGGTGGCGATGCTCGGCGACGTAGAGCGGCATGCCCGCAGCGAGTCGTCGTGGGGGTAATGCGTTCGTCGGTGGGCGCAGGATTCGAACCGCGATGGCGAGGCCGGCGGCCTTCTGCGGAGAGCGCGGCCCTCGGGCGCGGCGCGTCAGCGCCGTTAAGACCCCCGCCCTCGCTTGGATTCGCTCGATGGTCTCGCTCGAGCCGGTCTCCCGTGCGCCCGAGGCTTCGCTCGAGCTCGCCCGGCGGGCCATCCGGTCCCGGACGCCTCCCGGCCACGCGGCGCTGGAGCCGGTGACCGCGCTCGAGGACGACCTCGCGAACGGTCGAGTGCTCGGCGTCCTCCGCCTCGAAGGGGACCGACCGGTCGGGATCGCGGTCTGGGAGGTCCCGTCCGCGCTCGGCATCACGCTCGAGATCGTCTTCCTCGACGAGGGGGTTTCGAGCCCCTCGGCGTATCGGGAGTTCCTCGGCGAGATCGCGGGCGTCGCCGGGCCGATCGTGTTCGCTCCGGGTGGGCTCGCGGGGCTCACCGGCGCTCAAGAGTCGAGCGTGATGCGGGGGCTGGGCTTCGCGCCCTTCGCCCGGTTCGAGATGCGGCTCCCCGGTGCGGTTCCCCTGCCCGACGTTCCCCGAGGCGGCCCGCCACCTTCTCGCACCGCCCGACCCACGGACCTCGCGGCGCTGACCGAGCTCCACGCCCGCGCGTACGACGATCGGTTTGACCGATACCTGTTCCTCGCCGACCCCGATCCCCAGCGCGACGCTGAGCTCGCGGTGCGCGGCATTCTCGAGGGCCGCTGGGGAGAGTTCCTGCCCTGGGCTTCGGCGGTCATCGAGGAAGGCGACCGCCTCATCGCCGCCTCGCTCGTCGTGCGTGCGTCCTACGGTCCGCTCATCGCGGACGTCATGGTGGACCCGGCGACGCAAGGCCGGGGGGCGGGCCGGGCGGTGCTCTCGGCGAGCGTGCGGGCCTTGCGGGAGCGCGGGGAATCGGTGATCGTGCTGAACGTCACCGAGGGGAACGAGCGCGCGATTCGGCTGTACGAGGGCCTGGGGTTCGTGCGCACGCTCGAGTCGTCCTATGCGTGGTACTCGACCGAGCGGATTCCGTTCGGCCCCGGGGCACGGTAGGCGGAGCGCACGTCAGGAGGGCGTGGCGTTCTCGCGCACCTCCTCCACATGGGGATGGTAGCCGAGGCGACGGAGCGCCGCGAAGGAGCCCGCCATGATGAGGCCGAACACCCCGATCGCACCGCCCGCGGCGAGGTACGTCCCCTGGACGCCGATCTCGAACGTGAGGAAGCCTCCCGCGGACTGCCCGACGGGCACGAGAGCGTAGCTGCCGACCTCGTCCGCGGAGAAGACGCGGCCCATCATCGCGTCCGGGACCGTGGCCTGGATCGTCGACAGGACGACGGTCTGGATCATCCCCGGCATCATCCCGTAGACGAACATGATCGGCAGCGCGAGCCAGATCGACCGGACGAGCCCGAGGCCGAGGAGCGCGAGACCCATCCCGACGGTGAGGGCGATGATCGCGCGGCCCGCGTGCGGTTCGAAGCGGAACCGGGGGATCACGACGAAGCCCGTCGCGACGCCGAGGGTCGAGGCGGTCACGATCGCGCCGTACCAGATCCCCACGGAAAGGCCGAGCCACACCCCGACGTAGAGGCCGAGCTCGACGAGGGCGACCGCGCTGAGGAAGTTCACGAGCAACGCCGCGATGGTGATCTCGAGCAGCTCGCGCCGGCGGCCGAGGTAGACGAACCCCTCCTTCGCTTCGGTGAGCACCGGCCGCCGTCGGGCGGTGCGCGCCACCGATAGGTCGGCAGTGAGCAGCACGAGCACCGCCTGCGTCGCGAAGAAGAGGAAGAACGGGATGGCGAACGCGTAGACGGTCGGCGCCACGGTCAGCAGGGCCCCCACGGAGAGGGAGCCCGCGGCGCTCACCAGCGACGCGATGCCGTAGATGAGCCCGTTCGCGTTGCCGAGGTCCTTCGTCGGCACGATCCGGGGGATCGAAGTGTTGTAGGCGGGTCGGAACAGCGTCGACGTGACGATGATCGTCGCCCAGCACGGGTAGAGCAGAACGAGCCAGGTCGGCAGGTAGAAGCCCGCCGGACCCGGCACGGCGATCCGCGCCGAGGGCAGGACGACAAAGTCGGCCGCGATGGCGGCGGTCGCGAGGATGGACACGAGATTGATCGTCCGCATCAGCTCGCCGCGATCGTGGCGATCGGCGATCGCCCCCGCGACGAGGGCGGTCGCGAGCGTGGGAATCGCGGAGGAAAGGCCGAGGAACGCGAGCGCGAGCGACCCGTACTCGGTGCGCTGCGCCGGCGGGTAGGCGAGCGCGATCGCGTAGAGCAGCACCACGAGCACGGTGGACGGCGCCGCGAACTGAAGGGCCCCGGCCGCGACGAAGCGCCCGAACGACGGCCGAGCCCAGAGCTCCCCGTATCGGCTCAGGAGCGTCCTCCTCCCGACTCGGACCGGACCCGACCGGCGCGCGATAAGCCTTCCGAACGGCGCGGCGAAGGTGCGGTGAGGCGAGCCTATCGAAACGAGGATGTACTACGGTCCCGCTGCGGCGCCGGAGCCGGAAGGTGCGTCTCCTCCACCGCGACGCCACGACGGGCCGATACCGGCTCCGCCTCGAGACGCCGAGCGATCTGTGGAGGATCGCTCGGCTGATCCGACCGGGCGAGGCCGTCGGGGCGTCGACCACCCGGCGCGACCCCGAGGCGCCGGCCGACGTCGCCGGGGCCGAGCGGACCCGCCGGCGGATCTTCCTCGTCGTGCGGGCCGAACAGGTGGAGTTCCACGGGTTCTCCCGGCACGTGCGCGTCAGCGGTCCGATCGTCGAGGGGCCGTTCGACATCGGCCGGCACCACACCCTCGACCTCGGGGAGGGCGACGAGGTCGTCCTCGAGAAGCCGACGCTCACCGCGGGCGACCGGACCCTGCTGGACGAGGGGCTGCGCGGCGCCGGGGAACCGACGATCCTGGTCGCCTCCGTCGACTGGGGGGACTCGTCGATCGTCCGGATCCGCGGACGGGCGATCGAGCCGATTGCGGACGTCCGCCGAACGATCGCCGGTAAGCGCTACGAGGGAGGGCAGGGGGAGAAGGACCGGTCCGCGTACGTCGACGAGCTCCTCCACCTCCTGCGGCGCGAGGGCCCGGCGGCGACGGCGATCGTGGTCTCGGGCCCCGGATTCCTGAAGGAGGAAGTGCGCGAGCGCCTCGCCGAGACCGATCCCCCGCTCGCCCGGAAACTTCAGCTCATCTCCACCGCCGAGGCGGGACGGGTCGGGGTGGACGAGCTCCTGCGCTCCGGGAAGGCGACCGAGGCGCTCCGAGGGAGCGTCGCCGCGGAGGAAGCCGAGGTCGTCGAACGCCTCATTCGGGGCCTCGCCTCCGGCCGTCGGGCGGCGGTGGGGCTCGAGGAAGTCACCGCGGCGGTCGAAGCGGGCGCTGTCGAGACCTTGCTCGTCTCCGAGACCCTCCTCGGCGAACCGGCGCCCGTCTCGGTGCTCGACCAGGCCCGGGCCGGTCGGGTACGGATCCTCATCGTGCGCGACGAGGGCGAGGCCGGCCGACGCCTTCAGGGCCTCGGCCGCATCGCGGCGATCTTGCGGTACGACTGGACCGCGCCCGAGCGCGTTACGGGATCGACTGGAGGGTCTCGCGCAGATCCTCGAAGCGGCGCTTGAGCTCCTTCAGCGAGTAGCGCAGCGCTTCCCGGGGAGTGAGCGAACCGTCGGTCTCGAACCGGAGGAAGAACCGGGCGTCGTCCTTCTCGATGCGGATCGAACCGTGCTCGTCGGTGGCCTCGCACGCGCCGCAGTCGATGCACTTGGTCTCGTCCGTGACCGAGAGCTTCCCGTTCGAGAACTCGAGGATGTTCACCGGACAGGAGGCGGCCGTTCGCTTCAGGCAGGCGTCGGAGCATCCTTCCTTCCTCGAGATCCGGACGTGGGGGTGAGGATACATCCCGACCGCATGGGCGACCTGCCACTTCGCGTGGTCCCGGGCGGTACCGACGATCGCAGTCGCGTACGCCAGGAGCGCCTGGCGGGCTCCGAGCCGCACGATCGGAACATCGGGCTCGAGGACCGCGAGCGAGGCGTCCCCGAGGGGAACGACGTCCTTCGCGTAGACCGTGCACGGACCCTTGCGGTCGACGGAGTAGAGGACCTGGCAGTGCGGACAGCCGGTCCCTCCGCACGTGCACTCGGACTTCTTGCGGAACTGCCCGAGATCGGTCGGGATCGGCAGGAGCCCGAGCCGCAGTGCGACCGCCTCGTCGAACATGCTGGTCGAGGAGTCGTAGTCCTTGCCGGTCGCCTCGTCGCGGATGGGACCGAGGTGGAACTCGACGTCCTCGATCGCGAGCTTCGGAACGTCCGCGAGCAGCGTGCGACGGATCGCGTTCACCTGGGAGGCGGTCGAGCCCTCGAACTCGAGGATCGTCGACCGGGGTTTAAGTTCCTGGATCGTGACCGGCATCGCCCTAGACCCTCCGGCCCCGGCGTCCCCCTTTCGGCTTGGTCCCGTCGTGGGGCACCGGCGTGACGTCCTCGATCCGCTGGATCTTGACCCCGGCGCGGGCGAGCGCGCGGATTGCCGCCTGGGCCCCAGGACCCGGGGAACGCGATCGGTTGCCGCCCGGCGCGCGGACCCGCACGTGGAGGGTCTCGTACCCCTTTTCCTTGATCACGGCCGCGACCTGGTCGGCCGCCTTCATCGCCGCGTAGGGGCTCGATTCGTCGCGGGCGGCCTTCACGACCATCCCGCCGGTCGCCTTCGCCAGCGTCTCCGCCCCGGTGATGTCGGTGACCGTGATGTGGATGTTGTTGTAGCTGGCGAAAATGTGGGCGATCCCGATCTTCGTCATCGTCTCGGGTCCCCCTCCGCCGGCATCGCCGCGGGTTCCGGAGCCGAGGGCTTGGCGGTGAGCCGCTCGCGGAGAGCGACCCGGACCGGGTGCTCCTCGTCCGAGTAGGGGCTCGTCGTCGCGTAGCCGATCTGACCGTCCTCGTCGAGGCGGACGAGGTAGCCCGGTCGCGTGACCCGATGGTCCCCGACGACGAAGTGCCCGTGCACGATCCACTGGCGCGCGCTGTCGGCGGTCGGCGCGAGCCCGCGTCCGAGGACGATCGTCTGGAAGCGGCGACGCAGGATGTCCTCGGTGGTGAGCGCCAGCACGTCATCGAGGGTCGGCGTGCCGACGGAGAGCAGGCCGAGCCGCGTCAACCGGGCCAGGAGTTGATCGGTCTCGCGCTGCGCCTGGGCCCCGCCGGTCCTGAGTCGCGCCTGCAGCTCGCGGGCCTGGCCGCGGAATCCCCGGAGGATCGACTGGGCCTTCCAGAGCTCGCGCTTGTTCTTGAGGCCGTAGCGGTCGAGGAGCTTGCGCTCCTCCTCCATTCGGGCCGCCTCCCAGGGATGCTTCGGCGTGTCGTAGGTACGGCGCAGGAACTTCGGATCGCCCATCGCGCCGTCACTCCTTCTTGGCCGGCGAGGGCGCCGGGCTGGCCTCTTCCTTCGCCGCGGCAGCGGCCGCTTCCTTGGCCGCCTTCTTCAGCACGCCGGCGGCCATCCCGGTCCGTCCGTTCGAGCGGGTCCGCTGGCCGCGGACCTTCTGCCCTCGCTCGTGGCGGACCCCGCGGTAGCTGCGGATCATCTTCATCAGGTTCACGTCGTCCCGGCGACGGG
>JASHQN010000125.1 GCA_030039135.1 Thermoplasmata archaeon
CCGCAGCGACCGCAGAAGGAGTCGGCGGGGGCGCGTGGCGCCTCGCATCGGGGGCACGTCGTCGGGGCCCTCGAGCTGCCGCACCCCCGGCAGAACGCGTCGTCCGGGGTCGTGGGGTAGCCGCAGTGCGGGCACCGGCTCGAGCTCGCCGCGCGTTCGGCGGTCGACGCGGCGTCCAAGGGTCCTCCGGCCAGGTCGCCCGAGGTCGCGGTGCCGGCCGCCGGGGTGAGCGCCAAGGTCTCGACACGGGATCCAAGGCCCCGTCGGCCCTTGAGCGCCAGCCGTAGTGCCTCGGTGTAGTTGCCGGCATCGAACGCGGTCTGGGCCTGTGAGCGAAAGTCGACCGCGGCGAGCGTGGCCGGTGCGGTAGGGTTCGCGGCCCGAGCCGTCTCGAGCTCGGAATCGAGCAGGCGAATCTCGAACTGGGACTCGGCGCGGTGCGGCGCGATCCGGGGGGGCGCGAGAGCGCCGGTCCCGGGGACGCCGTCGCCGGGTGGCATACCCCCCGGCGCGGCCATCGGGGTCGGACCGGGCGCGGTGGCCCTTGCGAGGGATGGGCCGGCGAACGGAGCGGAACCAGAATCCGGAGCGTCCGAGCGGGAAGTCGACGGTAGGGGCGTCACTCCGCTCCGCACCCGGACGAGCGACTCGTGGGCGGACTGGGCGAGGTCGTACGCTCGCGGGTACTGGCGCGCGCGGTAGGCCGCGTCGGCCTGATCGACGAGCTCTCGCGCCCGCGCTACGTCGGTCCCCTGGCGCGCGAGGATATCGACCTCGCGTCGCGCCATCTGGATCCGGTTGTAGGCCCGATCGGGTCCGAAGAGCGAGCCTCCGCCCAGTTCCTGCAGGAGCTGGCTGCGCCGCTGGCGCAGCCGTCGGATCAGAAGGAGGAGCACCCCGATGACGATCGCCGAAAGGACGACCGCGAGGGCCAGCACGATGTAGATGTCGCTCACGCGCTCGGGGCTCCGACGCCGGGACGCCTCGGCGGGGTGCCCGGCCCAGGTCTATCTGGTCGACACCGGTATTTATTACGAGGGGAGGAGCGGCGGGGCCCGCCGAGAGGCCCGGCACGAGCCGGGCGGGCCCGGGCGGCCGGATCAGAACACGGTCAGCTTGCCCGTGAGGAGTCGGCGCGGGATCGTGTCGATCTGCTCGAACCAATGGTCCGCGACCGCCTTCGCTTTCGCGGTCACGGTCGACAACTGCACGCCGTTCGCCGGCAGGATCTGCAGGCTCGCGACCTGGGGCTGGTCGACGGGCTTCCCGATCTGGGAGAGGATGCGGACGTGGACCTCCTTGACATTGCCGCCGGTATCGCGTACGATGTCGTTCGCGATCAGGTTGCCGAGCAGGTTGTAGATCTTCCCTACGTGGTTGACCGGGTTCTTTCCCGCCGAGGCCTCGAGGCTCATCGGGCGGCACGGCGTGATGAGCCCGTTCGCCCGGTTCCCTCGACCGACGGAGCCGTCGTCGCCCGCCTCCATTGAGCAGCCGGTGACCGTGAGGTAGTACCGGCCGAGCTCGGGATCGTCGGCCGTGTTCACGTCGATCGTGACCTCTCGTTGCGTCAGCTTGCCCGCGAGCTCGGTGAGCTCGTGACCGATCTGGTCGCACACGGACCGGTACTCCTTCGGGTTCGCGACCTCGCTGTCGACGAGCGCCGCGGCCACGGTCAGCCGGATCTTCCCGCCCTGGCGGTAGCCCATCACTTTGACGTCCTCGCCGAGCGCCGGGAGCTTCTTCTTGAGCTTCAGCGTGAGGAAGTGCTCGCTCTCGAGCACGAGACGCTCGAGGTCGGAGAGGGGCGCGAACCCGACCCCGAACGACGTGTCGTTCGAGAGCACGGCTTTGTGGTCGAAGACCCCCCGCAGGTCGACGGACCCCTGACCGATACGACAGTCGAACTCGACCTGCTTGTCGATGTCGATGTGGGCGCAGACGGACTGAACGTACTTGCGCGCGGCGTCGATCGCGGTCTCCCGGTACGGGAGCTTCTCGCCGTTGACCTCGGTCGTCGCGCGACCGACCAGGAGCATGTAGATCGGGCTCGTGACCCGCCCGCCGCCGAACTTCGGCTCGGACGCGCCCCCCACGACCTGGGTCTCGTCGGTGTTGTGGTGGAGGATCCGGCCGTACTCGTCGAGATAGAGGCGCGAGAGCGCACGGCTGACCGATTCGGACACCCCGTCCGCGATCGAGTCGGGGTGGCCGAGCCCTTTCCGCTCGACCATCTCGACCTCTTGGTCCTCGATGTGCACCGTCCGCAGCGGTTCGACCTGGAGGTTACGGGCCATTCAGGGTCACTTCGGACGGCGGAACCGGGCCTGGGTTTAAGGGTTACGTCGGCGAGGTCGACCCGAACCCCTTCCGCAGGTACGGGCCCGAGTTCTCGTAGCCGCGGTGGCGGTAGTACTCGCGGGTCCCGACGGCGCTCGTGACGTATATCCCGGAGAACCCCTCTCTGCGCGCGGACTCCTCAACCGCCCGGAGCAGGGAGCCGCCGAGCCCCTTGTGCTGGTAGTGCGTCGGAAGGACCGCCGGGTCGCCGACGGCGACCTCGCCCCCGAGGACCTTGAGCTCGCGGATCACGGGTTCGGGGAGTTCGCCCTCTCCACGGCCCGACGGGAAGCGTAACCGCACGTAACCGGCGACGGTGTCCGTCGTCTCGTCCTCCCAGGCAACGAATCTCTCGCGGCCCCCCGCGGCCGCGTACTCGATGGACCGAAGCTCGAAGGCGTCGAGGTCCGGGGTCGCGCGGCGGCCGGCCTCCCGGCAGCGCAGGCAACGGCACCGTTCCCCTACGGCCCGAAGCCGCGCCTGCGCCCGCTCCCGCACGTTGCTCGCGCGCACTCCCGCCGCGATCAGGCGGGAAGGGATGTCGCGCTGGATCCGATGGATCCGGACCCACGGGGGCACGAGACGCTTCATCGACGCGAGGACCTCGACGGCGGTCTCGGTGTCGTAGGGGGCGTACCGTCCGTTCCTCCAGTCCTCGTAGAGCGGGGTCGCGGGCAGCACGAGCGTCGGATAGATCTTGAGGAAGTCGGGACGGAAGTCCGGCTCGTCCCACAGCCGGCGGAAGCCTGCGAGATCCTGTGCCGGGTCCATCCCGGGCAGCCCGAGCATGAGGTGGTAGCCGACCTTGAGCCCGCGGTCCCGGGCCGCTCGGGTCGCTCGGATCACGTCCGCCGTGTCGTGCGCGCGTCCCACCGCGCTGAGCACCCGGTCGTCCAAGCACTCGACCCCGATCTCGACCCGGGTGACGCCGGCATCGAGCAGGAACGGTAGCACGCGCTGGTCGCACCAGTCGGGGCGGGTCTCGACGGTCAGTCCCACCATCCGGTGCGGCGAGGCCTCGTTCTTCCGCGCCGCTTCGGCGAGCGTCGGCGAACGACCGCCGTTGAGACCGTCATAGATTCCTCGGAGGACCCCTTCCTGGTAGGTCCGGGCTCGGGCGGGGAAGGTGCCGCCCATGACGATCACCTCGACCTTCGAGGTGGGATGGCCGATCGCCTCGAGCGTCCGAAGGCGATGGCGAGTGATCGCCTCAGAGTCCCAGTGAAACTGAGCTCCGCGCAGCGCGGAGGGCTCCTCACCGGTGTAGCTCTGGGGGCTCGCGTTCTCGACTCCCCCCGGGCAGTAGGTGCACCGGCCGTGCGGGCATCGCGCCGGAGAGGTCATCACCGCGACGACCGCGACACCCGAGAGCGTTCGCGAGGGCCGGCGGCGGACCGATCCCGCGTAGCGCGCCCGTTGTCCGGCAGGGAGCGCCTCGAGCCAGTCGACGTTCGACGGCAGCGGTCCGCTCGCTCCTGTCTTCGCCCAGGCGAGCTTCGCTCGATGGATCTCTTCCGACGTCGGCGGCGACCCGGGGGCTAGCGGTGCAGCCACTGACGGCTCTCTCCCGTGAGGACGTACGGGGCCTGACGCAGCTCCTCGAGCGTCCCAGATCCGGTGAGGAACATCGCGACCTTGAGTTCGTAGACGAGAAGCTCGAGCTCCCGCCGGGTCTCTTCGTAGCCGGTCGACGCGGCGCGCAGGACCCCACCCGCGATCCCGGCCGCCGTCGCGCCGAGCGCGATCGCCCGGGCGACGTCGAGCCCGTTGCGGATGCCCCCGCTCGCGACGACCGGGAGCCCGAGGGGAACGAGCTCGAGCACGGAGACCGGCGACGGGATCCCCCAGTCCCAGAAGGTCTTCCCGACCCTCGCCTCGCGCTCGGCGCCCTGGTCGACCGCCCGGTAGTGTTCGACCGCGGCGAACGACGTTCCCCCGGTACCGCTCACATCGAACGCTCGGACCTTACGGTCTCGGAGGTCTTCGGCGACCGATCGGGAGATGCCGGCGCCGGTCTCCTTCACGAGGACGGGAAACTCGGAGGCGAGGGCCCCGATCCGCTCGAGGCACCCTCGGGCCCGTCGGTCGCCTTCGGGCTGGACCATCTCCTGCAGGAAATTGAGATGGATCGCGAGGACGTCGGCGTGGATGAGGGCCATCGCCGCGCGAACCTCGTCGGCGCCGACGACCGGTTCGCCCGGTCCCTGAGGGATGATCTGGGGGGCCCCGATGTTGGCAAACTTGAGTGGGACGGCGTGTTGGGCGACGACGGAATAGCTCTCGGGGTACTGGCCCTTCAACACGGCCGCCCGCTCGCTGCCGACGCCCATCGCGACGCCGACCTCCGTCGCGGCGCGGGCGAGGTTATCGTTGATCTTCGCCGCGTCCGGAAAACCGCCGGTCATTCCCGTGATGACAATCGGAGCCGCGAGCCGGTGGTCGAGGAGCGAGACCGACGTGTCGATCTCGGAGAAGTCAATCTCGGGAAGGGCCCGGTGGATCAGTTGGACGTCGTTCCAGTAGCGGTAGCGACCCTCGACGTCCCGCCCGAGCACGACCTTGACATGCTCGGCCTTGCGGTGGCTCAGATCGAGCCCTGCGGCTTCTTCCGGCTTACCCCGACCGCCGGCGCGCCCAGCTCCCGTAGACGATCTCCCCCCTGAGGGCGCGCGAGAGCGTGCCATCCGTCAGTCCGCTAATAAGTCCTGCGTCCACGCCGCCGCGCGCGATCGTCAGCATCGCCTGCGCCTTCGCGCGAATCCCCCCCGTGACGTCGGCGGTCTCCGATGCGGGCCGGAGGCGACCGATCGTCGCCTCGGTGAGCTCCGCGACCGCCGTTCGCCGGCCCCGGGCCGGCCCTTCCAGAATCCCCGGTACGTCGCTGACGAAGACCACCCGATCGGGATGCAGGGCTCCGGACAGCCGGACCGCGATCTCGTCGGCGCTCAGGATCGACGTGCCCCACCGCTCGTCCGGGACGACGTCCCCGAACGATACCGGCATCTGGTCCCGTTCGAGCACGGACGAGAACGGCGACGCGTCGAACGCGACCAATTGCCCCTCTCGATTGCGCGCGTGCGTGGCGATCGGCACCGACGCGGGGGATGCTCCGGCGGCGACGAGGGAGCGGAGCACGACCAGGTGAAGACGACGCACCTCGGCGGCCACGATCGCCGCGCCTCGAGCACGCCGCCGGGACTCCTCGCCCTCGGGCGGTGCTCGAGCGAGCCCGAACCGTGCAGCGCCAGGGTGGCCGAACGATCCTGCGCCGTGCAGCACCACCACGCGTACCTCGGGGACCGCAGCGATCTCTCGGGCGAGACGGGCCAGGACCTTCGGACGGGTCCGCTCGACCTCGCGCTTGCGCGTGATCACCGAGCCGCCAAGTTTCACGATCGCGAGGGGTCGCTCGCGACCCGCCGCCGTCATCGGGCCGGTCCCCGGCTCACGAGTGGTCAGGCCCCATGCGGGGACTCAGGAACATCACCATGCTGATCGCGACGACGATCGCGCCGGGGAAGAAGAGCCAGTTGAAGGTGATCAGCCAAAGTGCGACCAGGAAGACGCCCACGCCGGCGACCAACGCCGCCAGGATGACCCAGGCCAAGGAGATCGGGCTGGTCTCGCCGTGGGAAGTCGATCCGCGCGCGGCGCCGTACCCCGCCATCCGTTCGGGAAAGACCGGCCCCCTTCAAATGGGTTCGGTCGCGGCCGTCACGAGCGCGTCCGGTGCGCCGGACGGGCGCCGGAGCATTCTCGTCGGAAAAACTCACGGAAGGTTGATATGGGCAGCGCTCCTCGCATCGCCGCCCGAGGCCCGGGTAGGCGTCGACGGTGCCACCTGCAAGCGACGATCGGCCGGCGGAAGCTCCGCCCCGGTCCGAGACGAGCCGAGAAGCCCATGGGCCGGTCGCGCCCGTCAGCGACCGGCCAGCGGGCGGAGGGGGAGCCGCCGAACCGGCCTACGCCCCGGCGAGCCCTCCGCCCGCGACCCCGACGTCGACGGCCGAGTTCCTCGACTCGTTCCTTCAGACGAAGAGCGAGCTGTTCCGCGAGAACCGGGAGGTCCTGCGCGATTCGTACGTCCCGGCTCGCCTCCCGCACCGGGAGAACGAGATCCGGCAGGTCGCGGAGGTGCTCGCGCCCTCCCTGCGCGGGGACGTACCCTCGAACCTCCTCATCTACGGCAAGATCGGCACCGGTAAGACCGCGGTCGTCACCCAGGTCCGTCAGGACATCCAACGGCGCGCCGACGCCGCGCACGCGAACGTTACCTTCATCACCGTGAACTGCGGGAACATCGACACCGCCTACAGCCTGCTCCAGAACATCGGCAACACCTTCGCGAAGGCCGAGTCCGACCGGATCCCGACGGGCTGGTCGCTCGATCGCGTCCAGGGCGCCATGCGGCGACTGATGGACACGCGCGGAGGGACGATCGTTCTCACGCTCGATGAGATCGACCGCCTCGTCGCACGGAGCGGGGACAACGTGCTCTACACGCTCAGCCAGCTCAACACCGAGCTCGAGCAGGCTCGCCTCGTCCTCGTCGGGATCTCGAACGACTTGAAGTTCACGAACCATCTCGACGCGCGGGTCCGTAGCCGGCTTAACGAGGAGAAGATCCTCTTCGACCCGTACAAAGCGCCCCAACTGCAGGACATCCTCCAGGACCGCGCGAAGGTCGCGTTCCGGGAGGGGGTCGTCGACCCCGGAGTGATCGAGCTGTGTGCGGCGTACGCCCAGCTAGAGAGCGGCGACGCGCGACGAGCGCTCGCGCTGCTCCGGCTCGCCGCGGAGATGGCGGAACGCGACCACGCCAAGCGCATCACCCGCGATCACGTGGTCAAGGCGAAGAACCGCCTGGAGAAGGACATCATCATCGAGTGCTGCCGCTCGTTGCCACCGCACTGCAAGGTGCTCCTCTACGCGATCCTGCAGTCCTACGAACGTCGGCGCACCGGGGTACTGACCGGGGAGGTCTACGACAACTACAAGCGGCTCGCCGAGCGGCTCGGCCTGCCTCCCCTGCACGCCCGGTCGATCTCGAACTACGTGAGCGAGCTCGAGTCGCTCGGGCTCATCCGGGCGACGATCGTCTCGCGGGGACGCGGGGGGCGCACGCGCGAGATCCAGGTCGACGTCCCGATCTCGGAGACGATGCCCGCGCTCGAGGAGGACCCGCTCCTCGGGCCGCTCGGACGGCCCCGGAGCCGGGGCCAAACGCTGCTCACCAACTTCGACAATCCCGGGCGTACCGGGCCGACGTACTGAGGCGCGCGCGCGGCCGGCGGTCAGGCAAGAGCGTCGTCGATCGCGTCGGCGCTCGCGACCTTCGTGGGGATGGCCGCGTCCGCGCGCCGCCGTGCCCGCTCCCGCCGTAGCTCCCTTAGATCGCGATCGAGCTCCTTGAGCTCCACCGCGGCCCGGCGGACGCGGATCCGCGCGATCGTCTCCAGGGTCGCGATCTCGCGGTCGAGCACCTCGTTAGATCCACGGAACGGGCTCACGACAGGGGTCCCTCCTCGATCTGCGCCTTCTGCAACTTCGAGGAGAAGTCGACGAAAACGGTCTTGATCTCCGTGAACTCCTCGATCGCCACGCTCCCGGCCTCGCGTCCACCGTTCCCGGTGTTCTTCACCCCGCCGAACGGCAGCTGGACCTCGGCGCCGATCGTCGGTGCGTTGA
>JASHQN010000126.1 GCA_030039135.1 Thermoplasmata archaeon
ACGATCGTGTGGACGAGCTCGCGGACGAAGAGCGCGAGGATCGCGGTCGCGACGGCGACGAGAGCGAGGGCGAGGAACGCGAGTTCCTCGAGGCTCACTTGCGCGTCCCCCAGAGGAGGCAGTCCTTGGGGCAGACGCTGATGCACGTGCCGCAACGGACGCAGTCCGAGTCGTTCACGACCGGCTCTTTCCAGATCCGCTTCGGGAGCTTCTCGCCGGGCTTCGCCACCGGCTTCGGGATGTCGAGCATCGTGATGCACTGCGTGGGGCAGTCCCGGGCGCACGCATTGCAGCCGATGCATAGCGGGGGATCGAGGAGGATCGAGTCCTCATTCTCCGGCCGCTCGAGGCGGATCGGGTTCATCGGGAGCTTGTGCTGGAAGACCTCGTAGAGCTTCGCCGGCGAGTAGACCATCTCCGAGCGCTTCGGCGTGGCGAGCTCGTAGCGCGTGGTCATCGTCAGGCAGCCCTCGGGGCACGCGTCGGAGCAGAACCCGCAGTAGCTGCACTTGCCGTAGTCGATCTCGGGGCACTTCTTGGGATGCTTCGGATCGCCGCCCGGGACCGTGACCATCTCGATGCAGAGGTCCGGGCAGGAGAACGCGCAGAGATTGCAGCTGATGCACGTCGCGATGTTCAGCGCGTGGACTCCTCGGTAG
Source organism: Thermoplasmata archaeon (assembly GCA_030039135.1). Classification (GTDB taxonomy): domain Archaea; phylum Thermoplasmatota; class Thermoplasmata; order Lutacidiplasmatales; family UBA184; genus Lutacidiplasma. The sequence goes on from JASHQN010000126.1 coordinate 660, forward strand.
TTGTCCCAGACGTGACCGACGCCGAGCGGCTTTCCGGCCGCGACCCGGACCTCGTCCCGGAACTTCGGATCCTCGAGGCGCTCGAAGGGATAGAGAATCGTCGACGGTCGGACGAGGCTCTTCGCGAACTGCCGGGCGGCGGTCGCCATCGGCCGCGCGACGTAGAGCACGGGGTTCTCGTTCGGCTTCTCCTTCGCAGTGACCGGAGCGGCCATCGATCCCTCTAGACCCCCATCGACGGGAGGCAGCCGAACGGCCAGACGCATTTCACCGTGACGAGCACCGCGGCCAGGAAGACGGAGAGCAGGCTGAGGGGGATCATCCGGTTCCACCCGACGCGCAGGAGCTGATCGGTGCGCACGCGGGGCAACGACGCACGGACCCAGACGAAGAGGCCGAAGACGACGTAGGTCTTCAGCATGAACCAGAAGATACCGGCGAGCGGGAAGGAGGTCGCCGGGCTCGGTACCCACGAGGGCATCGTCCATCCGCCGAGGAAGAGGAGGACGACGAGGATGCTCCCGACGAGGGCCCGGAGGTAGTCGGCGAGCATGAAGAAGGCGAAGAGCATGCCCCCGTACTCGGTGTTCCAGCCCTCGACGAGCTCCGCCTCCGCCTCGGGGAGATCGAACGGGATCCGTTCCATCTCCGCCAGCATGCCCGCGACGAAGACGATGAGCGCGACGACGAGCGGGCCCCAGAACCAGTAGTTCTGCTGTTCGTAGACGATCGTCGTGAGGTCGAAGCTCCCCGAGACGATCACCACCGCGACGACCGCGAGGAGGATCGGCACTTCGTAGGCGATCATCTGGGCGGCGGACCGCATCCCGCCCATCAGGGAGTACTTGTTGTTGCTCGACCAGGCGCTGACGAAGATGAAGAGCGGTGCGAACGAGAAGATCGCGAGCGCGAGGAGCAGGGTGAGCGGCAGCGCGCCCGAGTTCCAGCCCGAGGAGATCGGCAGGATGCCGAACAGCATCAGGGAGGTCACCATGTACGCGGTCGGGCCCGAGAAGAAGCCGAGCGAATCCGCATCCCTCGGCCGCACCGTGCTCTTGCGGAACAGTTTGAAACCGTCCGCAAAATTCTGAAGTAGCCCGGCGTAGCCGACGTGCATGGCGCCGCGTCGGTCCATGAACCGACCGAGCAGCTTGCGCTCCCACCAGATCAACAGGATCGTGTTCAGCATGCTCGCGGCGAGCAGGATCACTGCGAACACGAGGACGGCGAGGCCGACGACGACGTCGGAGCTCGTGATCGCCGCCCGCGCCGCCCCGGGCAGGACCGAGCCGATCCCGTTCAGGATCACGCTCGAGAGGTCGTACGATACTGAGTAGAGCGTCGCACCCGACATGGACGGTTACCGGTCGACCTCGCCGACGCAGACGTCGACGCTCCCCATGATCGGCGGGATGTCGGCGACGTGGTAGCCGACGAGGTACTGGCGGGCGGCGCTGATGTTCGCGAAGACCGGCGAGCGGAACTTGACGCGATACGGATGCTGGCCGCCGTCGTTGATGACGTAAGCGAGCGCCTCTCCGTGCGGTTCCTCGACCGCGGAGAAGCCGGTGCCCTTCGGATAGCTGCGTTTGAGCAGGTAGCCCTCGTTGCCGATGGGGGCGTACGGGGCTCCGAGCCAACGCGGCACCCGATCGGCGATCACCGGGCCCGGGTGCGCGTCGAGCCAGTCGAGGGCCTGGCGCAGGATCCGGATCGATTGGCGCATCTCCTCCATCCGGACGAGATAGCGCGCGGTCACGTCCGCTCCGTCGGCGACGGCGACCTCGAAGTCGACCTGGGAGTAGACCGCGTAGGGCCGGTCCTTCCTTAGGTCCCGGCGGACCCCGGCCGAACGGAGCATCGGCCCCGTCACCCCGTGCGCGATGCAGTCGCTCGCCTTCAGGATCCCGAGGTTATCGCACCGCTCGCGGAAGATCGTCGACCCGAGGCAGAGCTGGTCGTATTCCTTGAATCGAGCTTCGAGCCAGTCGAGCACCTTCCGGGAGCGGTCCGTGAACCCGGGGGGGAGGTCGCTCCGCACCCCGCCCACCCGAAGGTACTCGTACGTGAGCCGTGCCCCCGTGTAGCTCTGGAACAGGTCGAGCACGAGGTCGCGGTCGCGCATCCCGTAGAGGAAGGGACTCATCAGGCCGATGTCCTGGACGAACGCCGCATACCACATCAGGTGCGAGCCGAT
>JASHQN010000127.1 GCA_030039135.1 Thermoplasmata archaeon
GACCTGCGAGGCCATGACGAAGATTGCAAACCCAGTAAAGGTGTCGCCGCACCAGTAGTCCTCGTAGGGCTCCCAAGCGATCCCCGCTTGGATGATTGGGATGTCAGCGCCGCAAAAGTAGTAACAGGGCTGCTCCCCCAGCCATATTGCCCACTGCTGACCAACGTTGTCAGTTGGTGCACCGGTCGGAACGTACGTGTAGCTATCAAGATGGTAAATGTTCGACGTACACCAACCGGTAGGACTGCAATCTAATGCCATCTCCACCCAAGGATCAGTTCCATTTGAGGGGGCCAAGAGAGGGCGGACCCCGACGGGGGCGCTCGTTGGTGGCCTGGGCTGCGACACCGCTGCCAGATGCGATGACCCAGCGGAGGACCGACTCACATCGTTGTTCGCGAACGCCGTAGCAACAAGTAGGGTGACGAAAATGAATACCGCGATCGTCGCACTCAGTGCTGCGCTCAGGCTTCGGCCCTTTTGGCGCAAACTCTGCTCCAATGGGTGATGCACTTCACGCAACAAGACTGTTACGCCATCGGGTCATCCCCGACCCGTCACGCGCGGCCGTCGATTGTCGAAGGGGCCCGACGAGTTACAGAACCCCCTTCAGTTTCTGAAACGTAGCGCAACCGGGAATCTCAGCGGGGCAGACCAGCCAGTAGAGGCAGACTCCAGTGCTTGTTGGTCCTGCTGGACTCTGTCAACCACCCTCGATTTTCGATTTAGGAACACCGGATTCGATTTAGGAACAGTCTGTCAATTTACGAACAAGTTCCGTTCTACGCAAATGTTTATGTATCAACTTCCAAGCTCTCCCTGCTGGGCGTATGACGCTCGTCTGACAAATGGAGCGGGAGAACCACCGATGAAATCGATCATCCAAGAAGCGATCGCGAAGCACCAGGAGAACCAGTCGTTGGTCGAGGAGAAGAAGCCGGCGACCCCCCCGACGTTCGGCAGCGCGGACGACGCCGAACTCGCCAAGCTGGCCGAGACGCTCAAGGTCAACATCCGGATCGTCGGGTGCGGCGGTGGCGGCTCGAACACGATCAACCGCTGCGTCGAAGAGGGGATCCAGGGCGCCGAGATGTGCGCCATCAACACCGACGCGAAGCACCTCCTCACGATCCACGCGCCGCGCAAGATCCTCATCGGCCGCCGGGCCACGAAGGGCCTCGGCGCCGGGGCGCGCCCCGAGGTCGGCGAGGAGGCCGCTCGGGAGAACGAGGAGGAGCTGCGCCAGTTCCTCAACGGCGCCCACATCGTCTTCGTGACCGCCGGCATGGGCGGCGGCACCGGTACCGGTTCCGCGCACCTCGTCGCGCGCATCGCGAAGGAAGCGGGCGCTCTCACGATGGGTGTCGTCACGCTTCCGTTCGCCGGCGAGGGAGCCGCGCGCATGGAGCAGGCCCGCGACGGGCTCGAGCGCCTGCGACGCGTCTGCGACACGACGATCGTGATCCAGAACGACAAGCTCCTCGAGCTCGTCCCGCGGATGCCGCTCGACTCCGCGTTCAAGCTCGCCGACGCGGTCCTCATGACCGCGATCAAGGGGATCACGGAGATCGTGACGAAGCCCGGACTCGTCAACCTCGACTACGCCGACATCCTCACCGTCATGAAGGACGGTGGGGTCGCGCTCATCGGGCTCGGGGAGAGCGAGAGCGCCACCGACCGGGTGACCGAGGCGGTCACCGAGGCGCTCACGTCGCCGCTCCTCGGCGCGGTCGAGCTGAAGGACGCGACCGGCGCGCTCGTCCGCGTCATCGGCGGTCCGACGATGACCGTCAGCGAGGCGGAGAAGGCGGCCGCGCTCGTCGGCGGCAAGATCTCGAAGCGCGCCCGCATCATCTGGGGATGCTCGGTCGAGAACTCTCCCGACCTGGAGAACACGATCAAGGTGCTCCTGATCATCACGGGCGTCCGCGCGTCGAGCCTCCTCGGTCAGAAGGGAGGCTATGCGGCCGGCGAGTCCGAGGAAGTCATCGACCTCGTCCGGTAGAGCGCCGACCCTGCGCCCCCGCTACCTCGGCATCGAGGTGGCGGGGGAACACGTTCCCGTCCCGACCCCGCACTGGTGGGAGGCGACTCTGCGCGCCTGCCTCGATCGCTCCGGAGTGCCGGGTCGCTTCCGGGTCATCCGGAGCGAGGGCTACCGGGCCATCGCCGAGGTCGACCAACGGCGCGCAGGTCCCGCGCGGGCCGCCTGGACCACGCCGGTCGAGGGACGAGGCCCCCGCCTCATCACCCGGCGGACGTGGGGAACCCTGCGCGGAGCGAAGGCGTGGATCCGTAGCGGGGCCTGAATTCCCAAGCGGGCTCGCGCATCCCGCGCGCGGTCGGCGCGGCTAGACGACGGAGAGCGCGAACGTCGGGACCTGGACGTAGATGCTCTGAAGCGCGGACGTCGTCGGGATCGAGAGCGTGACCGTCCCGACGGGTCCGCCGCTATTGTACGGTCCGACGCACGCGACGCTGGGACCGGTGCAGGCCCAGTCGTTCTCGAACGGCGAGGTCGCGTTGAAGTATCCCGCCCAGGCCGCGGCGAACGGGGAGACGATCGTGAGCGTGATCTGCGACCCGACGGCGAACGTGTACAGGTTCGACGTGACCAGGCTGACCGATGCGATCGAGAGGAGCCGGACCGCGATATCGGTCGTCGAGATGCCGCTCTCGCTCGGGATCGGCCCGACGAAGACGGGGAAGATCATCGAGATCGACGTGACCGCTCCCTGCGGGTTCATGCTCATCGACAGCTCGGGGCCGTCGACCATCACCGGGATCCCTCCTTCCTGGGCGTAGACGACCGCGCCCTCATCGAACGCGACGTCGGCCTGGGGAACGTAGGTGCTGTAGAGGTGAACGGCGAACGCCCCGCCGACCTCGCCGAGCCCGAGCGGGGTCGAGGCCTGGACCGAGTCGGGGCAGTTCTCGATCGTAGGTGCCACTGTGTTGTTGGCGCTGGGGTTGAACGCGGTCCACGCCCAGTTCGTGACCCACGGGTTGTGCGAGAACGCGATCGGCGTCGAGGTGACGTTGTACGTGACGTTGTAGTCGCCGTAGGACGTGTACGTCGTGTGGAAGTGACTCGTGGTGACCACCGGCTGGTGTCCTCCCCACACCTGGTCGGTCGCCGCGAGGTTGTCGTTCGGACAGGACGTGGTCGAAGGCGAATCGCCGACGAAGTAGACGCTGAAGACCGAGTTGGCGTTGATGTTCGCGGCGGCAGTCGAATTCGTCACCGACACCACGTCCGCAGTTCCGTATACGGAGGCGAGGAACGTTATCCCGGCAGCCTCGGGCAGCCCCACGGTGTCGTGGAGGCCCACTTCGGTCACCTGGACCGTGCCGCCCCCGCTTGTGTCCGTAATGGTGAGTGTGTCGTAGTTCCCGTAGATCACCACGTTCACGGTCCCTTGCCCCGACAGCGTGAGGGGGATTGTCGTGTTGTTCCCGACTTCCAGCAGGTTGAGCGTGCCGGTGCCGCTGAGGGCCAGGTCGAGTGCGGCGAGGGCGGCCTGGCTCGTGCCGCTGTCCGATGCATTGACGAAGTAGTTCCCGCCGTTCCCGCTGAAGCTATAGGTCGTGGTTCCCGAGTTCGAGAAGTTCCACCAGGCCGAGCCGGTCGTTCCGGTGCAGGCGGCCGTCGTCGTCCCGGTGAACGTGCAGCCGCTCGTCGAGGACGCGTAGTGGCCGAGGTTCGTCACCTGCGGGGGAGAGATCGACCACGCGCCTCCGATCGGCAGCGTGAGACCGAAGGTCGAGGATTTGGTCGCCGGCGCGATCGTCCCCAGGTCCGCGGGGGCGAAGGGCGGGTCGCCGCTCGATCCCAGCGTGACGGGAGCGGTGAGCTCGGCGCCGATCACTCCGGCGGCGGTCGCCGACTGGATCAGCGCCTGCAGGCGCCCGACCTGGTCCTCGACCTGGACGACGTGGTTGAGCTCGTTGACGCTCATCTGGTTCGGGAGCGTCGTGGTCAGGTAGTTCGCGATGAACGTGACGACGATGAGCAGGCCAAGAATCGTCGCCACCGGGGCCACCTGGCCCCGGCGACCTCGAACCCGCCACTTGCGGCGCGTACCTCGACGGCGAACCACTATCGCTCCCGTGCCGGGAATGTAATTTAGCCGTGGGCGGCGTATTTATTCTTGCTGGCGGGACGGGTCGATTTCGATAGGGGATAGCGCGGGTCCGGCAGGCGGGAAATGACCGGGCCCGTCCGTCGGAGCGGTGCCGTGTTCCGCGACCCTTATCTCTCTGCTATCCTCCCCGTTCGGGGTAAGGGGAGTGGCGGGCAAGGAGGCGGGCCCGGTCCGAGTGGAGCGCGCCCTCCTCTCGGTCGACGATAAGACCGGGCTCCCTGAGTTCGCTCGGGGGCTCGCCGGGTTTCACGTCGAGCTGTGGTCCACGGGTGGCACCCGTCGGGCGCTCGCCGATGCGGGCGTCCGGGCCGGCGCCGCCGAGGATCTCACCGGCATCGCCTCGTGGTTCGGCGGCCGCATCAAGACCCTGCATCCGTCGCTCCTTGGAGGGATCCTCGCCCCCCGGACGGAGGAGGGCCGGCGCGAGATGGCGGAGCGCGGGCTCACGCCGTTCGATCTCGTCGTCACGAACTTCTACCCGTTCGAGCGGCACCTGGTCGAACACCCCGACGCCCGGGACCGGGAGGAGTTCATCGACATCGGGGGCGTCACGCTCGCCCGCGCCGCCGCAAAGAACCACGCATGGGTCGCGGTCGTGGTCGATCCGGCCGGCTACCCGGCCGTGCTGGACGAGCTGCGCGCGCACGGCGGGTCCACGACCTCCGCATTTCGTGAGCGGCTCGCCGTAGACGCGTTTCGGCGGACGCAGGCGTACGACGCCGCCATCGCCCTGGCACTCGCCCCTCCCCGGGAAGGCCCCGAGGCCTTCCCGGAGGAGGTCGTCTTCCGCCGCGAGCCGTTCCGCTTGCGCTACGGGGAGAACCCGCACCAGCGGGCGGCGGCGTACGGTGCGACGCGGCCGGCCGACGCGGGGCTGCATCCGCGGCCGTTTACGATGGTGAAGGGCGACGCGCTCTCGTTCACCAACCTTCTCGACCTCGACACCGCGCTCGCGATCGTCGCGGAGTTCCCGACGCCGACCGCCGCCGTCGTGAAGCACGCGACCCCGTGCGGGGTCGCCTCCGGCGCGACGCTGCGGGACGCGCTCGAGCGAGCGATCGCGACCGACCCCGTCGCCCGGTACGGCTGCGCGATCGCGGTCAACCGGCCGTTCGAGCCGGACGACCCGAGCGCCTTCAAGGGGATCTTCGTCGACCTGTGCGCCGCGCCCGCGTTCGATGAGACGGCGCTCGCGGCGCTCGAGAGGCGGCCCAAGCTCAAGGTCGTCCGGACCGCGGTGCCGCCGCTCGCCGAAGGCGCTTGGGAGGCGAAGAGCGCCCTCGGCCGCCTTCTGCTCGAGGAGGCGGACCGGCGCGAGCTCGCCCCGACCGACTTCAAGCTCGTCACGACGACGGCCGCCCCACCGGACGCGGCGTGCGCCCTCGACTTCGCGTGGCGCGTCGTGCGGCACGCGAAGTCGAACGCGATCGTGCTCGCCCAGGGCTCCCGGACCGTCGGAATCGGTTCCGGCCAGCCGACGCGCGTCAAAGCGGTCGAGCTCGCGTGCGAGGTCGCGGCCGAGCGCGCCCGGGGCGCGGTGCTCGCGTCCGACGCGTTCTTCCCGTTCGCCGATGGGGTCGAGGTCGCCGGCCGCGCCGGGGTCTCCGCGATCATCCAGCCGGGCGGGAGCGTTCGCGACCCGGAGGTGATCGCGACGGCGGAGCGGTTCGGGATCGCGATGTACTTCACCGGGTGGCGCGTCTTTCGCCACTGACCGGGTCACTCGCGGTCGCGAAGAGCCGCCGCAGGATCTGGCGGAACGCGACCGGGTCGACGGGGCCGACTTCCCGACCCCTCTCGTGCCCGGCCTGCACGAAGACGTACGTCGGGATCGAGTGGATCCCGTAGGAGCGGGTCACCACCGTCGCCTCGTCGACGTTGACCGTCGCGAACTTCACGCGCCCGTGGAGCCGCTCGGAGAGATCGCGCACGACCGGCGCCGTGGCCTTGCACGGTAGGCACCAGTCGGCGTAGAAGTCGACGACGACCGGGATCGGGGACCGAAGTACCTCGATCTCGAAGGTCTCGTCGTTCACGCGGACCGGTCCCGGACGCTCCGCGATCGTGGCACCCCCGGGGTTTCGAACTCGAACGGTGCTTTAAGGGTGTGCTTCGTGATGCCAGCCCGATCACCGTGCCACCTCGGGCCGCGCGAGCGCCCCGTCCGCGCCGGGCGTCCGAGACCGGCCGTGCGCTCGTGCGGTGGTTCCGATCCGAACGTCGGCCGCTCCCTTGGCGGCGCGACCGCGACCCGTACCGGATCTGGGTCGCCGAGGTGATCCTCCAGCAGACGCGCGTCGCGCAGGCCGTGCCGTACTACGATCGGTTCCTCGCGGCGTTCCCGACGGTCCGCGCGCTCGCCGCTGCGCGCCTCGCCGAGGTCCTGAAGGTCTGGCAGGGGGCCGGGTACTACGCCCGAGCGCGCCATCTTCACGCCGCGGCCCGCCTCGTGCAGCAGCGGTACGGGGGAGCCCTTCCGCACGAGGCGCCCGAGCTCGAGCGATTGCCCGGGATCGGCCCGTACATCGCGCGCGCGATCGCGAGCCTCGCGTTCAGCGCCCCGGTCGTGGCGCTGGAGGCGAACGGTCTCCGAGTCGCGGCGCGCTGGACGCGCGACGGGGGCGACGTGCGCCGGCCTTCGGTCCGGCGGCGGCTCGAGGCGACGCTCGCCCGTACGATCCCGCCGGGCATGGCGGGGGAGTTCAACGAGGCGATCATGGAACTCGGGGAGACGATCTGCCGACCGCGGGATCCGCGGTGCGAGAGCTGCCCGGTGGCGTTCGGCTGTCGGGCGTACCGCGAGACCGACGAACCGGCGCGGTGGCCCCGGCGACGGTCGCGGGCGCGGCGTCCTCACGTCCGGGCCGCGGTGGTCGTCCTCTCCGACCGGGGCCGATGGCTCCTCCAGCGGCGGCCACCGTCCGGCCTCCTCGGCGGCCTCTACGAGTTCCCCGGTGGCAAGATCGGCCCTGGCGAGCGACCGGTGGCCGCCGCGCGCCGAGAGCTCCGGGAGGAGACCGGACTCGAAGCTGGCCCGCTACGAGATCGGGGCGTCGTTCGCCACGCGTACAGTCACTTCACGGTCGAGCTCCACGTCTTCGAAGGCGCCCGGTACCCGCGGCGCCCCCTCACGCCGGCACACGGGCGCCGCTGGGTCCGCCCCCAGGACGTCGCCCGCCTGCCGATCCCGAAGGCGACCGAGAAGATCGTCCGTCTCCTCCTTCCTGCGGGTAGAGCTTCCCCGGATTCAGAATCCCATCGGGGTCGCACGCGCGCTTGAGCGCGGCGAGGACGGCGACCCCCGGTCGTCCGAGCTCCCGCCCGAGGAACCGGGGCTTGATCGCCCCGATCCCGTGCTCCCCGCTGATCGTCCCGCCCAGCGCGAGGGCGGTCGAGAGGAGCGAGGAGCGCACCCGGGCGGCCTTCGCACTCTCGGGCGGGACCACGAAGTTCGGGTGCCAGCTCCCCTCCCCGAGGTGGGCGAAGAGGTAGAGGGGCACTCGCTCGGCGTCGGCGATCCGCCGGATCCCACGGAGGAGGCGGTCGATCTGGCCGAGCGGGACCGCGACGTCCTCGCGGATCCGCTCCCCCACCCGGGCGTCGAGGGCGACGCTGGCGCGCCCGCGCAGGGTCCAGAGCGCGTCCGCGTCCTCGAAGACCTGCGGCCGGCTCCGGACCCCACATCCCCGCAGCGCCCGACGGGTCCGCAAGACCCGCCGGGCCGCCTCGGCCGGCCGTCCCGCCTCGACCTCGAGGAGCAGGAGCGGCCCGGGCCGGGGCCGGTCGAACCGGTCGAGGTTCGCAAGCTCCTCCGCCGACGGCCCGTCGAGATACTCGACCGCGGAGAGCCCAGTGCCGCGCGCGACCGAGAGGCCCGACGCGATCGCACCGAGCCGCGCGGTCGGCTCGAGCGGGACGAGGAGACCTTCGCGAATCTCGGGACGCGGAGCGAGGCGGACGGTCACCTCGGTCGCGACCCCGAGCGTGCCCTCGCTGCCGACGAACACGGAAACGAGATCCGGACCGACCGACCGCTTCGCCACGGTCGAGCCCCAGCGCACCGACTCGCCGGTGCCGAGGACGAGATCGAGCGCCCGGACCCAGGCCCGCGTCGGGCCGTAGCGGAACGACCGGGGACCGGAGGCGTTGGTTGCCACGTTTCCTCCGACCGTCGCCGTCGCCCAGGAACCCGGGTTGGGAGGGAAGAACAAGCCGAGGGGCGCGAGCGATTCCTGGAGGGCGAGGTTCGTCATCCCCGGGCCGACGCGCGCCCAACGCTCGTCGACCCGGACCTCGAGCAGCCGGTCCCAGCCCGAGAGGTCCACGACGATCCCGCCGGCCAACGGGACCGATTCGCCGTCGAGCGAGGTACCCCCTCCGCGAGCGACGAGGGGGACCCGATGTCGCCGGGCCCAGGTGATGACCGCGACCACGTCCCGCTGATCCTTCGGCACGACGGTCGCCCACGCGCACCCGTGAAGGTGGGAGCCGTCCCGGTTGACCCGGGCGAGGTCGGCGGGGCGGGTCGAGACCCGGCCGCGCACGGCCCGCGATAGCGTGTCGATCAAGGACTCCACGGGCCGGGAACACCGAGGGAGGGCTTACGGATGGCGCGGCGCTCAAGGCTCGCCGCCGGGCGGGCGGCGATCCCGTCCCAGGCCCCGAGACGGGTCCGGAGTCCCAATTTTCACCGTTCGGGAGGGCTGGATAGCTATATAGTCGAGTGTGAATTTCCGTTTCTTGGCCTCGGGCATCGGTGGAAGCGGCTCTTGGTGGCACCGTCCAAGAGACCTGGAGGCGCTCCACCGGTGCCTTCCCTTTGGTTTCCGATGCGACGATAGATTCTTTTCCCCCATCGCGGGACGCTCCCCGATGGCCGGGATCTTCGGGCCTTCCGAGGAAGACCTCGAGCGGCTGCGCTCGGCGGTCCAGTCGCTCGGCGCGACGAGCGTGCCGGGCCTCGCGGCCGCGCTCTCGTGGCGCGAGCGCAAGGCCGAGCGGATCCTCGCGTGCGAGCTCGGGCGGCCCGACACTCCGGTCGCCTACGACCCGGGCCGACGAATGGTCCGCTGGGCGCGCCCGCTCCCGCTGCCTCCTTCCACCCCGGGTCCGGAGCCCCCTCCGATCGCCGCGGCGCCCACCGGACGTCTCCCGCCGTCGAGGGCGCCGGTCCTGACCCCGACCGGGCTCAAGACCCTCTGTCCGAGCTGCAGGGTCGCCCTGGTGCCCACGGGCAGCGGGAGCCTCGCCGTCTGCCCCCAGTGCGGTCGCCTCACGTCGGTCCGAACCGGGACGGGTGCCTCTGTGGCGCGTTCCGAGCCGGCGACGGACCGTTCGCTCGCTCCATCGACCCCGGCGCCGCCGGTGGCTCCCGCGAACGCGAGCGTGGACGGTAGCGGCCCGCCGGCCCTGAACGACCGCCGAGCTCAGGAGATGTTCGCCGCGTGGGTCAACGCGGAACCGATCCCGTGCCCGAAGTGCCGGACGGCGCTACGGCACCGCGGGGTCAGCGAGTACGTCTGCCCGGGATGCGGCCAGTCGGTCCGCTTCCCCACGACGCCCCCCGCGGGCGCGACCGTCGTACGGGGCGCGTAGGAACGCCTAGAACGGTACGGTAGCCCGCACCTCGCGGACGAGCGTGCCGGAGGCGAGCAGTCCGGCGACGCGTTCGATATCCGCCGACGCGCTCCGGTCGGCGGTCCACGTCGCGACCCGGGAGCGGAGCGCAGTAAGCGCGGACTCGGTGCCCCGGCCTCCCTTCTTCGGGCGACGCAGTTCGAGCGCCTGGCCCGCGACGATCCACTCGACCGCAACGACCTTCCGGGTGTTGGCGAGGACCCGCCCGAGCTTGACGCCCGCCCAGGGGCCCATGCTGACGAAATCCTCCTGGTCGGCCGAGGTCGGAAGGCTCGTCGCGCTCGCCGGGTGGACGAGCGTGGCGTTCTCGTTGACGAGGGCCGCCGCCAGGTACTGGGGGATCATGAACCCCGAGCTCAGCCCGGGCTCAGGGGCGAGGAACGCAGGAAGCCCTCGGTTCAAGTGGGGGTTCACGAGCCGAGCGATCCGCCGCTCGGAGAAGCCGGCGAGGTACTGCACCGCGAGGGCCAGGGTGTCGAGGGCGAGCGCGAGCGGCTGACCGTGGAAGTTGCCGCCGTTCACGAACTCGTCGCCGAAGACGACGGGGTTGTCGGTGACCGCGTTGAGTTCGGGGACTAGGATCCCTTCGGCAAAACGGAGCGCGAGCCGGACCGCGGAGAGGACCTGCGGGGCGCAACGCAGCGTGTAGGCGTCCTGACCGGCCCAGGCACGACGCGGGGTCGCGAGCTCCGTCCCCTCGAGCAGCGCGCGGAGCGCCCGGGCGACCGCCCGCTGATCGGGGGAGTGCCGGATCTCGCCGAGGCGGTCGTCGAGCGCTTCGGGATCGCCCTCGAGCGCGTCGAAGGAGAGGGCGACCGCGACCGTCGCCGCATCCAGGGCCTCCCGGGCGTCGGCGATCGCGAGCGCGAGGTAGGACGCCATCAGCGCCGTGCCGTTCAGGAGGGCCACCCCCTCCTTTTCGGCGTAGGAGAGGGGCGAGAGGCCTGCCGCCGAGAGGACCTCTCGAGCGGGCCGCGCGGCGCCCGAGGCCGGGTCGACGAAGGAGCCCTCCCCGCTCAGGGCGAGCGCGAGATGCGCGAGCGGGGCCAGGTCTCCCGACGCGCCGACCGATCCTTGCTCGGGGACCCACGGCACGAGGCGGTGATTCAACAGATCCGCGAGCCGATCGAGGAGCTCGGGACGCACGCCGGAGCGGCCGGCCGCGAGGGAATTGAGCCGCAGCAGCACGAGCCCCCGCACGACGTCCGGGGCCAGCGCGGGCCCCGTGCCGCTCGCGTGACTGCGGACGAGCGCCTGTTGGAGCTCCCGGGCCTTCGACGGGGAGATCGAGTGGTGCGAGAGGCCGCCGAATCCCGTCGTGACGCCATAGACGGCGCGCTGGGAGGCGACGGCCCGCTCCACGGCCGCGCGGCTCTCCGCAGCGGTCGCTCGGGCCCGGGGGCTCAGGGAAACGGGAGCGCCCTCCCTCGCGACCGCGAGGAACTGCTCGAGCGAGAGGGACTGCCCGTCGATCGACACGTTCCCGGTCACTGCCGGGACCTCGCCGGTCGATCCGCGACCCGATGCGCCACCCGATCCCGTCCTACGGCGGGACGGGCACGACGAACTCTCCGCCGGACTTCTGCATCGACGGGACGCGCCGGGTCTTCGCGCCCTTCGTCTGCCAGAATATCTCGGCGAAATCTTGGACGACCTTCACCAATTCCTGCGCGTCCGCGAGGTTCGTCCCCTGGCGTGCCTTCGACGCCTGCTTCATGATCCTCCAGACAAGGTCGTGCGCCTGGGGGAACTGCTTGACGTGATCCGGGGTGAAGTAGTCTCCCCAGATCACCCGGATCTCGCTCTTCACCCGCTCCGCGTGGGTCTCCTTCACCGTAGTGTAGCGCGCGAGCTTCGATTGGAACTCCTTACGGTCGTCGGGCTTCGCGTCCATCGCTGGCGCCGCAGCCTCGGCGATGAGCTGGTCCATCCGCATGACCGTGAGCGCCGCGAGCTGCGCCTCGTGCGGGTCGTAAATACCGCACGGGATGTCGCAGTGGGCGTAGACGGTACGCGGGGGATGCACGACGTCCCAGAGGCGTTCGACGAGACCGGGTGAGGAAGCGCGGGCGGACATGCGGGGGCACGCTCCGGGGGGCCAATAAAGGTGCCGGCGGAACCATCGCGGCCGAGCCCGTTCCGCCGGTGGACGAGCCGGCGCGTCGTGGTCGAGGACGAGAGCATGCGCCCGACCCTGAGGCCGGGCGATCGCCTCTTGCTGGACCCGCGCGCGTACCGGCACTGTCCACCGGCCGTCGGGGACGTGGTCGTGCTCGTCGACCCGGAGGAACCCGAGCGCTGGCTGGTCAAGCGCGTCACGGCGTACGACCCGACCACGGGCCGGGTCGACGTACAGGGGGACGCGGCTAACGTCGCCCGGGACAGCCGACACTTCGGTCCGGTGCCGCAGCGCCAGATCGTCGGCCGGGCCTACCGCCTCTACTTTCCCAAGCACCGGCGGCGCGAACTGTAGGCGGCCCACGGCCGCACGCAACCATTATCCGATGTGGGGAAGTGCCACATCGATGGCTTCCTCCGCCCCCCCTCCGACGGCTGCGCCCCCGCCCGCACGAACGGTCGCTGCGACGACCCCCGTCTGGATCGTGATCGTGATCGTGGTCGCTGCCGCGGTCGGCGGCGTCGGGTTCTACGCGGGCTACGAGTACCGAGGCTCTCCGGCCGTCACGGGCACGGTCGCCAATAACACCCTGTCCATCGCAGCCGCCGGAACGCTGACGGTGACGTTCCCCGAGCTCGCGAGCGCGCTGGTCAACGAGACCCCGGGGATCACCGCCCCGACCGCGGCCCAGACGTACGAGGGCTCGCTGGACGTCACGAGCGGGATCACGACGACCGGGCTCAAGGTCGACGTCGCCGCGCTCGCCGACTTCCGCCTCGCGCCCCAGCTCCTCTACCCGACGTACGCGAGCTACGAGATCGTCTTCGCGCAGACCCAGGAGGTCCTGATCTACAACGCGACGGACTACCCGGGCATCAACTCGACCAACTGGGCCGAGAAGCTGGTGACGGTGACCGCGGGCGGCGGCACGGACCGGCTCGGCGTGTGGAACGCCTCGACCGACCCGAACGGCTACAACGAGATCTTCAGTCTGATGCTCCAGGGCCAGTACTATGGCTCGGGCATCTCCGATTACTACGGCCATTTCTACAGCGGGGCGGCCGGTAGCTACGCGAACCCGAACCCGGGCACGACGATCCTCGAGCACGAATCGCACGCGGCGAGCCTGATCGAGACGGGCGTCGTTTCTGCCGTGATCACCTACAAGGCGGTCGCGATTCAGAACCACCTGCCCTACGTCCTCCTCAACCCGATCGTCGGGCTGGGGGCGAACAACTCCACCGCGCTCGCGGCTTACGCCGGCCTACCCGGCACGCAGATCATCTCCTCCTCGGGTTCGCTGACGCCCGTCCACCCGGCCCCGATCCTGTTCGCGGCGACCGTGCCGCTCAACGCCCCCAACGCCGCGCTCGGCGCGCTGTTCCTCCACCTCCTCCTCTCGCCACAGGGTAGCGCGATCCTCGCGCAGGGCGGGGCCTGGACCCCCATCTTCCCCGGATGGACCGACCAGCCCAGCCAAGTGCCGGGTCTGCTTGCCCCGGATGTCACGGGGCTACCGGCGTGGGCGACACCGCTCCTGTCCTGAGTGCGGGGCACGCGAGCCCACCGGTACGGCATCTCCCGCGGAGCGGCGGGCCTTGGCTCGCCCTCCAGATCGTCCTCTCCGGTTCGCTGCTGCTCTTGTTCCTCCTGCCGATCTACGCCCTCTTCGCCTGGGCCGGACCGGCTCGGATCGTCTCCGCCGCGGAGAACCCCGCGGTCGGGGCGGCGATCTGGCTCACGTTGTATGCGTCAGGGATCGCCGTCGTGGCGGCCCTCGTCTTCGCGATCCCCCTCGGCTACCTGCTCGCCCGGCACCGCTTCCGGGGGCGGAGCGTGGTGGAGGCCGTGGTCGCGTTGCCGGTCGTCGTGCCGCACCTCCTGGTGGGGCTCGGTCTGTTCTTCCTGGTGATCCCGGGCTCGCCCCTCTTCCGGTTCACGAACGCGATCGGTTTCCCGGTCTACGACACGATCTGGGGTGTCGTCCTGGTCATGGTGTTCGTGAGCGCTCCGTACACGGTCCTCGCGGCGGACCTCTCCTTCCGCGCGATCGACCCGCGGGCCCTCGAGGCCGCTCGCTCGCTCGGGGCCGGCCCGGCGAGCGCGTTCCTCACCGTGTCCTTCCCCCTCGCGCTGCGCGGGATCGTGGCGGGCCTGCTCCTGACATGGGCGCGTGCCGTGAGCGAGATCGGCGGCATCCTGATCCTCGCCTATACGGTCTACCCCGGCGGCCCGTACACGGGCCCGGTGACCTCGACCCTCAGCGTCCTCGTCTACAACCTGTTCCAGTCCGGGGACCTCGGGGACGCGGCGGCGGTGAGCTCGCTGTTCCTCCTCATCGCCTTCGCCATCTTCCTCGCCGTCCGATTCGGCGAGCGCTGGGGCTGGGTGCCGTGGCGACGGGGGGAGTTCCTGCCGTGACGGCGTGGTCGGTCGAGGGTCTCGCGGCGCGGCTCGACCACTTTTCCCTCGGACCGGTCGACCTCGCGCTCGAGCCGGGCCGCGCGGTCGCGGTGCTGGGGACTTCCGGCGCAGGGAAGACGACGCTCCTGCGCACCCTCGCCGGCTTCGTCCCGCCGAGCGCGGGGCGCGTGCTCCGGGACGGGGCGGACATCACCGGCCTCGCGCCGGAGGCTCGTTGCCTCGGGTACGTCCCACAGGGGCTCGGGCTCCTCCCCCACCGCACGGTCGAGCGGAACGTGAGCTACCCGCGCGAGCTGCGCGGCGATGTCGAGGCGACCCGCCACGTGCGTCCCCTCCTCGAGCGGTTCGGGCTCGCGCCGCTCGCCCGGCGGCGGCCGGCCCAGTTGAGCGGCGGCGAGGCCGAGCGCGTCGCGCTGGCGCGTGCGCTCGCCGCCGATCCCGAGCTCGTGCTCTGGGACGAGCCGTGGCAGGGGCTCGATGTCGAGGCCCAGCACGACCTCGGGTTCGTCTTCGCCGAGCTGCGGGATGCGGCCCGGGTACCGGTGGTCGTCGTCACGCACGACCCCGGACTCGCCTTCTCGATCGCCGACCGGTTCCTCGTCCTGCGGCAGGGGCGGGTCCGCTTCTGGGGAGAACCCCGCGAGCTGCTCCAACGTCCGTTCGATGCCTTCACGGCCCGGTTCGTCGGCTACGGGAACGTCTTCGACCCCGCGGCGCTCGCCGAGGGCGCGCCCGGTTCCCTCGCTGCGTGGCTACGCGCGCGCGCGGGGTCCGACGGGATCGCCTTCGCGCGACCGACCGTGTCCCCCGAGGGGCCGAATCGGGGGACCTGGGAGGGCATCGTCCGCACCGTCCGCCCGACCCCCGAGGGGTTCACGCTGACCGCCGGGGTCGACGCCCTCCCCGTCGTCCTACGGGTCCCCGCTCCGGTCCCGTTCCCGATCCCTGCCGTCGGCAGCCGGGTCCGGTTCGACCTGGGCGAGAACGACATCCGTCCGCTCGGCCCTGCCGGCGCTACAGGAGGGTCGGGGACCGGGAGATGAGGCGGCCCAGCCGGGTAACGAGCACCGACATCGCGCTCCTGCGCTCGATCGGCCGGGAGCGGTCGGTCGTCGCGGCGAGCGAACGGGTCGGCATCACCCGCGATCTCGCCGTCTACCGGCTCGGACGCCTCGCCCGCGCCTTCGGCGGGCCGGTGACCCGGGGCCTGCGCGGGGGCCGCGAGCACGGGCGGACGACCCTCACGCCGCTCGGCGATCGCATCGCGCGGGGCGGGTTCGACGAGGTCGAGCTGCTCCACCCGCGCCCGGTCGCGCCCCTCTCCCGACCGAACCTGCTCGCCGGCCGCTTCCGGGCCGGACCGCGGGCGGTGGTCGAGGTCGGCCCTACGCTCGCCCTCCGGGTCACGTTCGCCGCCCACGACGGCGAGCGCCTGCGGCTCGCGCTGGATCCCGAGGCGATCCTCGTGGCCCGACGGCGCTTCCCGTCGAGCGCGCGGAACGTCCTCACCGGCCGGGTGATCGCTATCCGGCGGGCCGCCGAGCCGGCGGGCCGCGTGCTCGCCGTCCGCACCGCCGCCGGCCCGGTACGGGTCGCGCTCGCCCAGGAGACGATCCGCGAGCTCGGCCTGAGGGCCGGCTCGCGCGTCTATCTCTACGTCAAGGCGACGGCCCTGCGGGCGGTGGGAGGCCCGTCACCGGCTCCCGCCCGCCGGCCGGCGCGCCGCTCTCCGGCGCAGGAGAGGCTGCCGACCCTCGGACGATGATGCCTCTCGAACCGATGACCGCCGACGAGCTCGACCGCTACCTCGAGCGATCGAGCGCTGCGGTGCGTCGAGGCGCGAGGCCTCGGCTACGTCGCGACGAACGTCGTCATGGCCGAGCGGCTCGACGACCCGGAGGCGCCGGCTAGTCCCGGATCCCCTCGGTCGTGAGGGAGAAGACCGCCTCGCCCTCGGGGAGGTTCGGCGAGTCGATCAGGCGCGCGATGCGCCGCGGCGGCTTCGACTTCCGCAGGTACACCCGGTAGGTCGCGGCGTGCGCGACGATGTTCCCGCCGATCGGTCGGGTCGGGTCGCCGAACAGGATGTCGGGGCGGGCCGACACCTGGTTCGTCACGACGATCGACGCGTTGTAGGTGTCGGAGAAGCGGAGGAGCTCGTGCAGGTGGCGGTTCAACAGCTGCTGGCGGGGAGCGAGCTCCGCGCGACCGACGTACTCGGACCGGAAATGGGCGGTCAGCGAGTCGACGACGAGGAGCCGGATCGGCTTTTCCCGGGCGAGCTCCTGCGCCTTCTGAACGAGCAGCATCTGGTGGTTCGAGTTGTACGCGCGGGCGACGTGGATCCGCGCGAGGGCGTCCGTCGGGTCGACGCCGCTCCCCTTCGCCATGTCGACGATCCGCTCGGGGCGGAACGTGCTCTCGGTGTCGATGTAGACGACCTCTCCCGAGAGACCGCCCTGGTCGACGGGCAGCTGCACGTTGACGGCGATCTGATGGGCGAGCTGGGTCTTTCCGGTCCCGAACTCTCCCGAGAACTCGGTGATCGCCTGGGTCTCGACGCCCCCGCCGAGGAGCTCGTCGAGCGCCTTCGCTCCCGTCGTGATCCGACCGAGCCGCTTGCGCCGCTCGAGGAGCGTGGTGCCGCTCTCGAACTGGCCGACATCGGCCTTGCGGCGGGCCTCGCCGATGATCTTCTGGGCGATCGCGGTGCCGATCTCGGCCGCCTCGGCGACGTCGCCGGGGGAGGCGACGGCGAGCTCCATGAGGTCCGTGTACCCGGCCTCGCGCAGCTTCTCGGCGGTCGTGGCGCCGATCCCCGGGAGGTCCTCGAGGGCGATCTCGGCCTTCGATTCGGCCTCGGCATCGCCCCCGGAGGCGCCGCGGCCGGCGTTCTTCGTCGGCACGCCCGTGCGAGCGGCGCCGGCGAGATAAGCGTGCGGGAGGGGTCGCGAAACGCCGAACGATGCCCTACGCTGCGGCGGTAGCGGAGAACGGCTCCCCGGTGAGACGCTGGTAGACGGTCGTGTAGAGCCGGCTCACCTCGTCCACGAGGAGCGGGGGCAACGGAGGGATCGGCGGCTCGGGTTGGTGGGCGGCCCGCGCCTGCTGCAGCGCATCGTAGTAGCCGGTCTGGCGGTAGTGCTGGCGGACGAACTCCTTCGAGAAATCGACGTGACGACCCCGGTCGTAGGCGTCCTTGTCCCAGAACCGATCCTCGTCGGCGGTGCCGAACGTGTCGACGAGCATCAGGGCACCGTCCCGGTCGACGGCGAACTCCTTCTTTCCGTCGACATGAAGGAGGCCCCGCGGCCCGATCTCCCGCTGCATCGCCTCGTCCACGCGCAGGATGATCTCTCGGATCTCGTCGAGCTGACGGCGATCGATCGCCGCGAGCGCGAGGGCCTCCGGGATCGGGAGCAGCCGGTCGACCGGCTCGAGCTTGGTCGTCACCTCGAAGTGCGGCTCGGGGAGCCGGGCGCCGAACTTGACGGTCTTGCCCGCCGGGAACCCGAGCTCCTCGGGGCGGACCTTCCCGGCCTTCACCCGGTCCCACATCGAACCGGCGAGGTAGTAGCGGACGATGAGCTCGAGGGGCACGAGGTACCCCTTAGGACCGGGGCCGAGGGTCTTCGGATCGGGGACGACCTGGACCCGGCGCACGCGCATCGACGTCGGGCCCGAGAGGCCCAGGAAGTGGTGACGGACCCCGAGGCGGCTGCACAGCTCGAACCAGTGCGCGGCCGTGCGGGCGAGCGTCTCGCCCTTGTGCGGGATCTCGCTCGGGATGTGCTTGTCGAAGACCGAGATGTCGTTCGTGAACCGGAACTCGAGCTCGGTCGGGGAGATCTCGTAGACCTCCTTCACCTTCCCGCGACGCAGGTACTTCGGGGCGGCGACCGCCGGTGCCGGAGCGTTCGGCATGGCCTGCGAGGAGCCCCGCCTCAATTAACCTTGATGCGCGCGCCCGCCCCGCGGCGTCAGTCCGAAGGGGAGGGCGGAGCCGTGCGGGGAACGGCGAGACGGTTCAGCTCGTCGAACGAGATCGCTCCGTCGAGGAGCGACGCGAACGACCCGCGCTTCAGGACGTCCTCGCTGATCCGGCGGAGGAGGCCCATCGTCGCGTAGGACGCCCCGGGCCCGAAGCTGACCCGTTTCACGCCGAGGCGCGCGAGCTCGGAGAGCGGGGGGAGCCCCGCGCGGACCATCACGTTGACCGGACACTGGAGGGCCCGAACGAACCGCTCGATGGACGGGCCGTCGGTCAACCCCATCGGGTAGACGCAGTCCGCGCCCGCGTCCCGGTACGCGGTCGCCCGGCGGATCGCCTCGTCGAACCGCTTCGTGGCGTCGATCGATTCCGCCCGGAGCGCGTCGGTCCGACCGTTGATCACGATCGGGACCCCGAGCGACGTAGCGGCCTCGCGGATCGCGCGGATCTTGCGGACCTGAGCGGGCACGGGAAAGAGCGAGCCCCGGACCGGCTCCTTGTCCTCGAGGTTGATCCCGACGGCCCCGGCCTCGATCACCGCCCGGACGGTCGCCACGACCCCGCGGGGACCCCGGCCGAACCCTGCGACGAGGTCGGCGCTGAGCGGCACCGCGATCGCGCTCGCGATCCTCCCGATCGCGCGGACGAACTCGCGACGCGGCATCCCCTCCCCGTCGGGGTAGCCGTGCGAGACGAGGAGGCCGGCGCTCGAGGTCGCGACCGCAGGGAAGCCCGCGTCCTCGAACGTCCGGGCGCTCGGGACATCCCAGGCGTTGGGCAGCACGAGGATCCCGTTCCCGTGATGGAGCTGGCGAAACGCTTCCGCCTTCTCGGCGAGACCGCTCATGGCGTCGCCACGGTTCGAGCGCTTATCCCGCTTGGCGGGTCGGGAAGAGGGCCCTCAGAGCGAGCGCGCGTGAAGCTGCTGGATCGCCCGGAATCCACGCTTCGCGTAGAAGCGCGTCGCGATCTCGTTCTGGGCCGGGAACTCGGCGGTGACGACGCCCGCGCCCTTCGCCTTCAGCGCGGCCGACGTCTCGCGCAGAAGGTACTCGCCGACGCCGCGCCGGCGGTAGAGGGGAAGGAGGTAGATGTCGAGGATCACGCCTTCCCACTCGGGCGTGTAGAACGGCCGCTCGCGGACGAGCGCACGGACGAACCCGACGACCTTGTCTTTGTCCGCCCCGACCCCCTCGGCGGCGAGGATCACCGCCTTCGGGTCGTCGAGCTGGGCCCGCAGGATCGTCTCCGCCTGGGCCTCCGCGTCCTCCCGGACCTTGAGCAGGGGATCGAACTCTTCGTTCAGGCGCTTGAGCCTAAGGAGGAGCGGGACGAGCGCCGGTACGTCGGACGCTCGCGCCGCGCGCAGGTGGATCGGGACGGAGGGGGCCTCGCTCGGGCCGCCGGCGCCCGGGCCGGTCTCCGCACCGGCGCTCATGGTCCCGTCCCTTCCCGAAGGACCCGCGCGCTCGGCAGCGGCGGGGTCAGTCGGGCCCGGGCCAGCGCGCGCACGAGTCGGGCGGACCGTCCCATGACCGCGCGAGCGCGCTCGAGGAATTCCGCGTGGGAGCGGCGGCGGCCCGCGATGCCGAGGGTGACCGCGGCGTCACCGACCGCGGCGGCGACGTGGGGGAAGACGTCCAACTCCTCCATCGTGGGCAGAAGGTGGCTCGCCGAGAGCCCGTGATCCTGGGCGCGGCGCGCGAGCTCCTGCGCCGCCGCGAGGACGATCTCGTCGGGGATCGCCCGGGCCCGGGCGTCGAGGACGCCCCGGAAGACCGCGGGGAAGATGAGCGAGTTGTTGACTTGGTTCGGGAAGTCGCTGCGCCCGGTCGCCACGATGGCGGCGCCGGCGGCCGTCGCGGCCTCGGGCCAGATCTCGGGGACCGGGTTCGCGAGGGCGAAGACGATCGGCGAGCGCGCCATCGCTCGGACGTGCTCGGGGCGCACCGTGTTCGGGTCCGGGGTCGAGGCGGCGAGCAGCACGTCGGCGCCGGCGAGGGCCGAAGCGAGGTCGCCCGTCCGTCCCCCGCCGTTGGTCCGAAGCGCGAGCCGGTACTTCCACGGGTTCCGCAGCATCAGCTCGTCGACATCGTTGCGCTCCGCGTGCAGGATGCCCCGTTGGTCGACGAGCGTCAGGTGGTGGGGGTCGTGCCCCAGGGCGAGCAGGAGCCGCGCGGTCGCAAGGTTCGCGGCCCCCGCCCCGAGGAGGACGGTGCGCACGCCCCGGACCGTTCGACCCGTCAGCTCCAGGGCGTTGAGGAGCCCCGCGATCGTCGCGGCCGCGGTGCCGAGCTGATCGTCGTGCCAGACCGGTATCGGGAGCCGCGCCTGCAGCGACTCGAGGATCCCGAAGCACTTGGGCGAGGCGATGTCCTCGAGGTTGATCCCGCCGAACGCCGGAGCGAGGCTCTCGACGGTCGCGACGAACGCCTCGGCCGACTTCGTGACGATGGGGAGCGGGACCGCATCGACCCCGCCGAGCCACTTGAACAGGAGCGCTTTCCCCTCCATCACGGGTAGCGCGGCCTCGGGACCGATGTCGCCGAGGCCGAGGACCCTCGAGCCGTCCGTGATGATGGCGATCGTGTTCCACCGGCCCGTGAGGTCGAAGGCGAGGGCGGGGTCGGCTTGGATCGCGCGGGACACCTCGGCGACCCCGGGGGTGTACCAGAGCGCGAAATCCCGAAGCGACCGGACCGGTACCTTCGGGACCGTCTCGACCTTCCCGTGATAGTACCGAGACAGCTCGACGGCCCGTCGGCCGAGCGCGTCGGTCTTCCGCTTTTCCCGGGCCGCCGACGATCGACGGGAGCGTGAGGAGCGCCGACCGACCCGGCCGTTCTCGACCGGAGCGACCGTGCTCTCCGCCATGGACGCCTCGTTCACCGGGGGCAGCGTCTATAAACGCTTTGCCTGAGACGTTGCCAGGGTTCGGCGATTGTCGCACTCGCTTCGGCGTGCGGGCTGCGGGGGGCCCGCGGAAACGGCGCCGGGGCCCCAAACTAAATAGCCGGGCTACCCGTTTCGTTTCGGATCTCGATGGCGGTCGACTCCGGCCGGCTTCCCCACCCGTACTTCCGACCCCCGCGCGTCGGGGCCGTACCGCTCGTGGCGCCCCGGGAGCTGCGCCAGCTTCTCGAGGGTCCGGCGCCACCGTTCCTGCTCGACGTCCGCCCCGTCGCGGAGCGGCGCATCGTCCATCTTGCGGGCGACCATCACGTCCCGCTCGAGTCGCTCCCCGACGCGCTCGCCGGCCTACCCCGCACCGACCCGATCGTCGCTTACGACCGCCTGGGGTTCCGTGCCCGGGAAGCGGTCGAGTACCTCCGGGCGCATGGCTTTCCTCGGGCCGCGGCGCTCGAAGGTGGTCTCGACGAGTACGCCCGGGTCGCCGACCCCGACGTCACGCGCTACGATCTCGACGAAGGCGGGCTCGACCTCGTCGTGCGCCAGATCCCGCGCCCCGACTCCGGATGCCTCAGCTACTTCGTCGCCGATCCCGTGGAACGGGTCGGCGTCTTCATCGACCCGGGCCGGGACGTGGAGCCGTACGAGCGGTGGCTCCGCGACGGCGGCTGGCGCCTCGCGGCGATCGTCGAGACCCATACGCACGCCGACCATCTCGCGGGCCATGCCGCGCTGCACGCCGCGACGGGCGCGCCGATCTACGTCAGCCGACGCTCGCCGGCCGAGTACCCTCACGAGCGGCTCGGTCAGGACCAGGGCCTATCGTTCGGTCGCGAGGAGATCACGGTACTCGAGACCCCGGGGCACACGCGCGATCACCTGGCCCTGCGCGTCCGCGACAAGATCTTCACCGGCGACACCCTGCTCCTCGGCTCGTGCGGGAGGACCGACCTCGGCGACGGATCGCCCGATCTGTTGTGGGAGAGCCTCTGCGACCGGATCCTGAGGCTCCCGGACGAGACCGAGGTCTACCCGGCGCACTACGGGCCCCGGCACGCGCTCGAGGAGCGGTACGTCTCGACCCTCGGATTCGAGAGGGCCCATAACGAGGCGCTCCGGCAGCCGAACCGCGAGGCGTTCGTCGTGTACATGACGGAGGGCTGGCCCCCGAAGCCGGCCGACTTCGAGCGGATCGTACACACGAACCTCGTGGAGTGAGGGCCGTTACCTCCGACGCAACGCGGTTGCTTGCCTCGCGTCGCGCCACCGTTAAGCGGCGACGGGAGTCGCCCCGCCGATGATCGTGCGCACGGGCCTCACTGGGCCGTTCCCCCGCTCGGAGGCGCTGGTCGGCGCGACGCGGGACCTCGATCGGGGCCGGGCGACCGCCGAGTTCGTCGAGGAGCTCTACGCCCGCACCGAGGGCGAGGTCGCGGCGATCGAGCGACGCCTCGGGCTCGACGTCGTCACCGGCGGCTACCTGAGGTGGCCCGACCTCTTTCGCCCGTTCGCCGAGACGTGGGAAGGGTTCACCGTCGGGCCGCTCAGCCGCTGGTTCGAGACGAACACGTTCTACCGCCAGCCGATCCTCCACGCGCCTCCCGGTCGGGTCCCCGGGGCGATCGCCGCCCACCTGCCACCGGCCGCCCGCGCCGAACCGGCGCGCGGGGGAGTGATCCTGCCCGGCCCGTACACGTTCGCCGGCCTTCTCGAGAACCGTTCGGGCGAGACGGACGAGGCCCTCGTCCACCGGCTCGGTCGGCTCCTCGCCGAGGAGGTCCGCGAGCTCGTCGGACTCGGCTTCGGCACGGTCCAGTTCACCGAGCCGCTCCTGGTCGACCGGCCGCCGTCGGGCGCGCTGGCCGAGGCGGTAGTCGCCGCGTACCGGTCGGTTCGTACCTCCGCCGGTACGGCGACCGTCCTCGTGTGGACCTACGGAGGCGACGCGATTCCCGTCTTTCCGCTCCTCGACCGGCTGCCCGTCTCCGCGGTCGGCGTCGACCTCGCGGAAACGGACTGGGAGTCGATCCCTCCCTCGGACGAGCGGCGCGGGATCGGGCTCGGGGTGATCGACCCCCGGACGACGCTCGTGGAAGATCCGGTCGAGGTCGCCCGCATCGTCCGCGCCCTCCACGACCGGCGGCGGCCGACCGCGATCTACCTCGGCCCCGGCGGACCGCTCGACCTGCTTCCGTGGGAGCCGGCGACGCGCAAGCTCCACCTCCTGCCGGCGGCGCGGCAGGCGCTCCTCGGCGAGGGGGGAGGTCGCTCGTGACGACGACCCTGTTCCCCGCCCAGGAGATCGGGAGCCTGATGAAACCGCGCTGGCAGATCGTCGGCCAGCACGGCGAGCCGCTCGACGAGACCGCCCGGGAGGAGTTCCGCGCCGAGAACGCACGGACCCATTTCGCGGACGACCTACCCGCCGCCGCAGAGGCGCTCCTGGCCGGGCGCTCTCGCGAGGTCGGGGCCGAGGGCGTCCGCGACCTCGGATCGCTCTTCGCGATCCGCCTGTTCGAGACCGCGGGTCTCGCGCGCGTCTACGACGGCGAAGCGCGACGGATCGAGATGTACGAGTATCCCATCCGTCAGATGCGCGGCTTCCAGTTCCAGGGCCACGTCCGATCGTTCGACAACAAGTACTACCTCAAGGCCGCGGTCACGGACGAGGTCCGTCTCGAGCACCCGTACCATGTCGAGGAGTTCGACTTCGTCCGCCGGCACGCGCGCGCCGAGCCGAAGCTCCCGGTCACGGGCCCGTACACGCTCGCGGATTGGTCGTACAACGAGTACTACCTCGCCCGGCAACCCGGCTGGAAAGGTCGGGCCGCGCGCCGGGCGGGACAGCGCGACTTCGTCATCGACATCGCTCGACGTGCGATCCGACCGACCCTCGCTGCGCTGATCGACCGCGGTTGCCGCGTGATCCAGATCGACGAGCCCGCCGCCGGCACGCATCCGGACGAGGCCGACCTCGTCGTCGAGGGGTTCAACGCCGCGACCGAAGGGCTCGACGCCGAGTTCTCGATGCACATCTGCTACTCCGACTACCGCGCGCTGCTCCCCCAGCTCCTCGAGGCGAAGCGGTGCCGGCAGTGGGCCTGGGAGTTCGCGAACCGGGATCGCGACGGCCGCGACGGCTACGAGGTCCTCCGAGCGCTGCGCGAGTACGGCGACACCCGCTCGATCGGCCTCGGGGTCGCCGACGTGCACCGCGACGAGGTCGAGACCCCGGAGCGCGTCGCCGACCGGATCCGTCGGGCGGTCGGCTACCTCGGCGACCCCACCCGCATCTGGGTCAACCCCGACTGCGGCCTGCGCACCCGTCGGTTGGAGATCGCGCGGCGGAAGCTCGAAGCGGTCGTGGCCGGGGCGGCGATCGCCCGCGCCGAGATCGAGCCCCCCCGCCGCTAGGCCAACCTACCCGTCGAGCGGAGCGGAAAGCACCTCGGCGCCCGAGGGGCCGACCAGGACGGTGTGCTCGGCCTGGGCGACCCGACCCCGGCCGCGCTCGACGAACACGGGGTACGCCTGCAGGGTCCGCCGGGCGCGGCGGAGCGCGGCCGCTTCCTCGGGGCGGCTCGCCCAGCGCGTCGCGAACGGGAGCGTGCGAAAGCGGGCGTAGAGGCCGGCGAGCACCGGGTCCGCGGGCCCCGGGTCGGAGCGGAAGCGCAGGATGTTGCCGAACGGACCGTTCTCGATCGCGCCGACCCCGTTCGTCGCGAACGGCTCGATCGCGATCACCTCGCCCTCGACGAGCGTCGCGCTGGAGTGGCCGGGAACGTTCGGGATCGACTTTCCGGCGTGCAGGAGGTACGCTTCGATCGAGTGGCCGGTCAGGTCCACGATCGGCTTGAAGCCGCGGGCGCGGATCGCCGCCGCGACGGACTGCCCGATGGCGTCCACGGCGCCGCCCGGACGGACCTCGGCGATCCCGGCCCGCAGCCCTTCCCGCGCGGCGCGGATGAGGTTCTCGTAGCGCCGGCTCCCACCGACCTCGACGGTGTCGGCCGTGTCGGCGATCGCCCCCTCGAGATGCGCGCCCACATCGACCTTCACGAGATCACCGGCCTCGAACTCGACCGCGTCGTCCGGGCCGGGGGTGAAGTGGGCCGCCTCGTCGTTGCGGGAGAGGTTCGCGGGGAACGCCGGCGCCGCCCCCTTCGATCGGATGAACCCCTCGATCGCCTCGGCGACATCCCGCCGCCGGGCCCCCGGGACGACGAGCCGGATCCCCAGGTCCCGGGCCTCGGAGGCGATGCGCGCGGCCGCCCGCCAGCGCGGGAGATCCTCGGCGGACGGCGGCAGGTGGCTCACCCTCGTCGGACGGCGTGGGGCGCGTCCCCGGTGAGGTCCACGAGGTCGGACGGACGGCCGGACGGCCTCGGACCCTCCGCGACGTAGATCGCGACGGCCCGGCCGAACGCGGCGCGGGCCTCGGCGAGGGTCCGGCAGGGCGCGAGGCCGTGCCGGTTCGCGGAGGTGGCGGTGAGCGGGCCGGCCCGCCGGGCCAGCTCTCGGGCGATCGGATGGTCCGGAACGCGCAGGCCGATCGTCCCGTGGGGCCCAGCGACCTCCGGGGCGAGGGAACGCCGCGCGCGCGGGGTCGGCCGAGCGAGGACCGTGAACGGCCCGGGAAGGTGCGTCCGGACGAAGCGGCGTCCCATCGCCGAGAGCTCGGCGAGCGGCTCGAGCTCGTCCGTCGAGCTCACCGCGATCGAGATCGGCATGCCCGCGGGACGGCCTTTGGCCGCCGCGATCCTCGCGACGGCGGTGCGGTCGGTCGCTCGAGCTCCGAGCCCGAAGAGGGTGTCGGTCGGGTAGACGATAAGGCGCCCGGTCTCGAGCGCGCGCACCGCGCCGTCCAGGCGGGCCCCCATCGGCCTAGAAGTACTCCTCGCCGACCTGGGAGTAGCTCAGGTACTCCTCGGGGGTGAAGTAGAGGTCGAGCTCGCGCGCCGCCGCCTCGGCCGAGTCGGACGCGTGGACGAGGTTCGGCGTCAGCCCGAGAGCGAGGTCTCCGCGGACGGTCCCGGGGGCGGCCGTCTGCGGGTTCGTGGTCCCGGTGAGGAGACGGACCACCGAGATCGCCGACCGTCCCTCGAGCGCGAGGACCACCACCGGACCGGACGTCATATGCTGGATGAGCGCGGTGTAGAACACCTTGCCGTGGTGCTCGACGTAGTGCCGCTGGGCGAGCTCGGGGGTGACCCGGAGGGTCTTCGCCGCGATGATCTTGAGGCCCTTGCGCTCCATGCGCCCGATGATCTCGCCGACGAGACCCCGTCGCACGCCGTCGGGCTTGATGAGGAGCATCGTCCGCTCGAGGTTGCCTTCCGCCATCGGTCTCCGCCGAGGCCCGAGGGAGGGTAAGGTTTTCGCGGCCGGGGCGCGAAGGCACCGACGTCCGTTTCGGGGCCTCGCCCCGCCCACGGCCGGTCCGCCCGGTTCCGGTCCCGAGACGATTAATCCCGAGGGACCTGCCTCGTCCCGGGGAAGCATGCGTCGTCGGCTCCCGCGCACGATGCCCGGTGTGAAGGGTTTCGACCGTGACGCCGCTCGCTACGAGCGGGCGCGGCCCGACTACCCGGTCGCGGCCGTTCGTCTGCTCGGCCGGGTCCTGGACCTCGGACCGGCACGCACGGTCGTCGAGCTCGGCAGCGGCACCGGCAAGTTCACGCGAGCGATCGCCGCGTGGGAGGCGGCACGGATCGCCATTGAGCCGACCCCCGGCATGCGGCGGGTGTTCCGCCGGACCGTCCCTGACGTCCTCGTCCTCGACGGGACCGCGGAGGCGATCCCCCTCCCCGACGGCCTCGCGGACGCCGTCGTCTGCGCCCAGGCGTTCCACTGGTTCCGGCCCGGTCCGGCGCTGAAAGAGATCCACCGGGTCCTCCGACCCGGTGGAGGTCTCGGGCTCGTCTGGAACACCCGCGACGACCGGGTGCGTTGGTCCCGGCGGCTGACAGAGATCATGGCGCCCTACCACCGGGAAGCGACGTTCCTCCGACGCCGGCCCCGCCGGGACCGGGAAAGAGAGTGGCGTCGGGTCCTCGCCCGCTCCGGCCGCGGCTTCTCCCCGCTCCACGAGCGCTTCGTCCGCCACGTCCAGTGGGGGACGCCCGAGCTCTTCGTCGACCGCGTCCTTTCCGTCAGCTCGATCGCTCTCCTCCCGCCGGCGCGCCAGCAGGAGGTCGCGCGGGCGGTAC